>JAFZRD010000088.1 GCA_017620055.1 Lachnospiraceae bacterium | reverse complement strand
TGATAATACTTTTCTAGACATTTTTCGTCCTCCCTAGTAATTTTTCCGGGCAACACCATGTCACCCGACAGTTAACACATTATCACTTCATAATCTAGAAAGACTTGTTTATTTCTTCAAAATTTTACGATGTCTGATCAGTGCATAAAAAAACTAGCACAATATTGTTACAGACAGGACAATTTTGTGCTAGCGATTCCTTAAAACCCTTGTGTTTCCTTACGGAACGTTAAGGTATATCTCGTTCTTCTGGTGGTATTTTCCGGTGATGATCTCGTCCATGTTGGCTTTCGTCACGGCTATCGGCTCGAGCTTTTCGTACGGTACATCATATGTTCCGTCGTTGAATGTCTCCTTGAGGCCGAGCGGAATACCGTTCGCCATATCCACGGCACGCTCCGCCGCCCTGATCGCAAGCTTTTCCACGGGCTTGTAGACGGTCATGTACTGCGTTCCCTCGACTATCCTCTGGCACGCCTCCAGATCCGCATCCTGACCGACCACACATACCTTTCCGCCGAGCCTGTGCTCGATGAGCGCCCTTATAGCATGAGCCGCCAGGTTGTCGTTTCCGCACATTATCGCATCGGGCCTCTTGCCCATGTTCAGGTATTCGTCCGTTATATCAAATCCGTTCTCCGCAACCCATCCGTCCGAGAACTTGGCATAATCGACCTTGATGTTCGTCGTGGACAGTATCCTCTCGAAACCGTCCTGTACCATCTGAACATTGTAATCGGTCGGCGATCCCTTTACCTGGATTATCGTTCCCTCGTTACCTATATACTTCTTGATGTACTCGGCCATGAGTTCCCCGACCTTCTCGTTATCGACTGACAGATACAGGTCCGCGTTCGCGTTTCTTATCGGTCTGTCATATGCGATGACCTTTATACCTTCCTTCTTCGCGTCGGTTATCGTATCCCGAAGGGCTATATCGTCTATAGCGATCACGACGATGACATCGACCTTCTTATCTATGAAGTATCTGATCTGCTTGATCTGCTCCTCGACAACACCGTTCGCGTTCTGAACGTTCACCTCGGCCCCGAGTTCCTGCGCCTTTGACACGAACAGGTCTCTCTCCCTTGACCATCTCTCTATAAGAAGGGAATCAATCGACAGGCCTATCTGTATCCTGTCGCTCTCCTCCTTGGGCTTTTCCACGTTTCCGGGTGCGGTGTTGCCGCATCCTGCGAAAATCACGAGCATCGCCGTAACGGCTGTCGCTGCAATTATCCTCTTAAAGACCACTTCCTGCTCTCTCCTTGTACTCTGTAGGTGTCATTCCGGTTGATTTCTTGAATATCCTCGAGAAATAGTTCGGATCCGAATATCCGCAGTCGCTTCCGACTTCCTTGATACTCTTCTTCGGGTCCCTGAGCATCTCTTTGGCGCGCTCGACCCTTCTCTTTGTCAGGTACTCTATGAATCCTTCGTTCGTCTCTTCCTTGAAAAGCTTTGAAAAATAGTACGAACTGATGTTGAGCTTTTCCGATATCTCGTTAAGGGAAATATCCTTGGAGACATTGTTCTCTATATATTCGAGTGCCTGCTTAACGAGATGGTGTGTATGATCCGAACTTCCCGTAGTCATGTTCGATACCGCATTCTTCATCTTGTCAATGAACCACGTCCTGCACTTTTCCGGGGAATCCATCTCGATTATATCCGACAGATAATCCTTGCGGCTCTCGAATTCATACAGATGTCCGCCGCTTCTGTACATGTCGCTCTCCGCCCGCAAAACGAACTCGAGTGATTTTAACTTGATGCTCATAAAATCATCCGAGTACTTCTCATTCATCCAGTCGAAGAACTTGCCGCTCGTAAGTAAGCATCCGTCGACGTCTCCGTCGGAGAGTTTTTCGAATATCTCGTTCTCGAGGTCCGCCGGATAACTCTCTTCGTATGAAACGGCGATGGGCAGATCGTCAACGTGTGCGACGCTTCCCTTTGTAGAGTAGAGTGCCTTGATAGCTTCCTCATATGATTCGTGACAGTTCTTGAGTCTCTTGATGCCGCCTATACCGATCCTGTACCGGATGTCCGTGGCATTTCTCATCTCACGGACGGCAACGCGGGATCTCTCGATAAGATCGGTCCTCTCCGAATACTCCATGGACAGGTCCGCACGCGGAACGAATACCGGGATCTTGTTGGAGCTTATCGATCCGACGACTGCCTCGGGGAACGTATCCTTCAATATATCCCTTACCTTCGTATAGTATACGGTCTGGGCTCTTACGGCAGAGCCGACCGCGTTTGTCAGATAGTTTCCTTTCTGCATCTCACCGAACATCACGGCGACCATGTATCCGCAGCCGGTCTCAAGTCCGAGAAGGTTTCTGTAGTTCTCTATATCTTCCTCGAACGAATCCTGAAAAATGATACTCGATATGAAACCGTTCTCGATTATCGGAACGACCGTCTCAAGTCTCTCTTTCGTCTGAAGGTCCTGACGTCTCTTCTCCCTTCTAAGATCGAGCTCATCGATGACACGCTCGACCGCGGCTATGATCGACTTCTGATTGTACGGCTTATTCAGATAATCTATAACACCGAGTCCGATCGCCTCCTTGGCGTAATCGAACTTATCGTAGGCGGTAAGGACTATGAATATGACGGACGGAAGTATCGACCTGATCTCCTTCATCGCTTCGATACCGTTGATGCCCGGCATCTGGATGTCCATGAAGATCACATCCGGACGGAATCTTTCCGCAACCTCGATCGCCATCCTTCCGGACTTGGCGCTCTCGATCTCGAACTGTCCTTCAAAGTTCTTTTCTATTATCATTGACAACGAATTGATGACTATACCTTCGTCGTCGGCAAGCATGATGCGATACATTTAAACATGCATAGGTACTTTGATCACAAACTCGGTACCTTTCCCCTTTCCTTCGCTGTATATCTCCATGACATCCCTCTGTCCCGTGAATATCTGCAGTCTTTCTATAACGTTTCCGAGACCTATTCCGTTTGAAGCCGCATGGTCCGCGGACACTTCCCCTACTGCCTCGCCCGAGAGGATCCTGTCTATCTGATCCTGCTCCATGCCGGCACCGTTGTCCTTTATCGACAGGAACACGAAACCGCCATCCTTATATACCTTAAGATCGATATGTCCTTCCCAGTCTATATCCCTGATACCGTAGTTGACCGCGTTCTCCACGATCGGCTGCAGGATCATGCTCGGAACCCTGACCTCGGTCACTTCCTCGTCGATGTTTTTGGAATAGTGTATCTCTCCGGTAAATCTCACGTTAAGAATGTAGATGTATTTGTCAACGAGCGTGATCTCCTCGGCGATCGATGCATCGTTATCTATCTTCTTTATATTATACCTGAAGAAGTCCGCCATGTTCTCGATGAATTCCGTCGTCTTGTCGGCGCCCTCCATCATGGCCAGCTGTTCTCCGGCATTAAGCGTGTTGAACAGGAAGTGCGGATTGATCTGCGCCTGTAGAGATCGGAGCTGAACTTCTTTCATCCTGTTCTCCATGACGAGCTCATGTTCCTTGAGCTGGCTCTCACGCATAACACTGTCCTTGATCTCACCTATGTATCTCTGTATGCTCTCGAGCATCTGCTTGAACGCTTTTGATACGACGCTTATCTCATCTTCACCGTCGGTGCTCTCGACATCAACGTCAAAGTTTCCTCCCGCAACCTCATTCGCGGCCCTCGACAGATCTACAAGGGGAAGTGTCATGCTCTTTGTGATCAGGAACACGACGACCATGTTCACGATACCGATGAAAAAGAGGATGAGTATCGTGATTATCTCCATGGAACGCAGGGACGACAGCAGGATGCTGTAGTCGCCGGTATTCTTCTTGAACTGTTTGTTGTTGAGTGCGTTAATGCAGTTCTGAAGATCCGAATACAGTTCGACCGTATCCTCATATGAGGCTTTGTATTTCTCAACGTTACGTCCTCGCTTGGCGGTTATCGTATCGCCCGCGATGCGAAGGTAATTCTCCGACTGGTTGATTATGTTCTGCTGCATCGCATACACGGCCGTTCCGGAATTCTTAAGATCGATCGATGACAGACCGTTTCTGTAATCCTGTTCCGCTGTATAGTAATCGTTAAGAGCGGTCGTGCCTTTACTCTCCAGATACTCTCT
>JAFZRD010000087.1 GCA_017620055.1 Lachnospiraceae bacterium | reverse complement strand
AGGTAATACTATCAGGATCGAAGCTCAGGCTGCTTTTGACGACGGACGCGGGGGAAACATAAATGAATTGCGGTACGGCACGGAGGAACAATTCCGGTATTACATGATGAGGAGAAATTTTGTCGCAGAGAGTCTCTCTGTCCTTATGGTGATATTCGGATTGATCGCCATAGTGGTATTCTTTGTTATCCGCAGAACGAGTCCGATGTTCAGGCCGCTTTGGGCGTTGGGACTGTCGGCGGTCATTTTCGGCTTGTGGAGTATCTGCGATACCGGTATGCCGCAGCTTCTTGTCGGGAATATCTACACATGCAGGGAGATAGTATACCTGCTCCCGTTCCTGGCCATTTTCCCGATGATATATTTCGTCAATTGTATTACCAAGACAAGAAGAGACATATATCTGTATCTTTCTTTCCTGATCTCTATTTGCTGCTTCGGATGGCTGCTGTTCTCAAGATACGTTTTGGGGACTGACCTTCATACGATGACCGGGCCCATATACTTTACATATGTTTCGGGGATCACAATGCTTACCGTACTTCTTGTTGATAATGAAGTTTATTGCCGTAAGAAGAAGGTGTCATCAAATCTTAAGTATTTCTATCTCGGTGCCGTTATCTTTGTCGTTACCTGCGTTATCGACATCTTCAGGTACATTGTCGGGAAAAAAGTATCCCTGGGACGCGGGGACTGGTTCAGATTCGGGCTTGTGATTTTCCTGGCCCTGATGGCCTTTCAACTGTATGTTTGGTGGTCATCCGAGAAGGTTTCGCTTGAGAGAGACCGGTTTATCAATCGTCTTCTGCAGTATGTCCTTGATACGGAAGATCCGGAATCAAAGCTGGGTAAGGTGCTTGAATATCTGTGCAGGGAGCTTAATGCCGACCGCGCATACATTTTTGAGGACAATCACGACGGAACATTTGACAATACATATGAGTACTGTGCGGATGGCGTCATCCCGGAGATCGATAATCTGAAAGGTCTGCCCTTCGAGGGAGTGATCGACGTATGGTATAAAGAATTTGAAAAGGGCGGTCATGTACTGATATATGATCTGGAAAAATACCGTGAAGTAAGCGAGAATATGTATAACGTACTTAAACCGCAGGGGATCCGGACACTGGTCACAGGTCCGCTCATGCTTGATGGGGAGTATATCGGCTTCTTCGGTGTTGACAATCCGCCGCCGGAAATGATGAATGAAATATCCGAGATCATGAGCCTTCTGATGTATTTCCTGTCGGCAATGATCCTGCAGAGAGATGGGCGCAGACGCCTTATAGATTACAGTTATCATGATGCTCTGACCGGGGTTGGCAACAGACGTGCCATGAGAAAGTTCGAAAAAGAGGAACTTGACACAGGCCGTGCGTACGGCTACGTTATGTGCGACATAAACGGATTAAAAGCCGTGAACGATAACGGAGGACATGATGCGGGCGATGAGCTGATAAAGACTGTTGCTTCATGCATGACGGAGGTCTTCGGGGACGAAAACGTTTATCGCCTCGGAGGAGACGAGTTCGCCGCGTATGCTTATGAAGACAGCAGACAGGAATTCGAGGAACTGATAGAAAAAGTACGTTCCATGGTAACAGAAAAGGGCTTTTATGTGGCCGTCGGTTATTCCTATGCGGAGGCGGGAGATCCTGATTACAATGCCAGAAAGAGTGAAGCTGACGCCAAAATGTATGAAGAGAAACGAAGCTTCTACCGTGAAGGAAATGACAGGCGCAGGAATCGTGACTGAATGAAAATAAAGGAATGAGGAAGTAAAAATGAAACTAGGAATCGTAGGATTACCGAATGTCGGTAAATCAACATTATTCAACTCTTTGACAAAGGCGGGAGCGGAGTCGGCAAACTATCCGTTCTGTACGATCGATCCGAATGTCGGTGTCGTTGCGGTGCCGGATGAGAGGATAAAGGAACTCGGCAAACTGTATAATACGAAGAAGGTCACACCTGCGACGATCGAGTTTGTCGATATCGCCGGGCTCGTAAAGGGCGCGTCTAAAGGCGAGGGACTCGGCAACCAGTTCCTGGCGAACATCAGGGAAGTGGATGCGATAGTCCACGTCGTCAGATGTTTCGAAGATGCCAATGTCGTGCATGTGGACGGATCGGTCGATCCGGTCAGGGATATTGAGACGATAAACTTGGAGCTCATATTCGCCGATATCGAAGTTCTCGAGAGGAGACTCGCTAAGCAGGGCAGGGCCGCCAACAATGACAAGAAGATCGCAAAGGAAGTCGAACTGATCAAAAAGATCATAAAGCATCTTGAGGACGGAAATCTTGCCATTACGTTCGAATGCGCCGATGAGGACGAGGAAGCGCTTCTTGCTTCGTATAATCTCCTCACCGCCAAGCCGGTCATATTTGCGGCAAACGTTGCCGAAGATGATCTTGCCGATGACGGATCTCAGAATGCTCATGTCAAAGCGGTCAGGGAATATGCCGCGGCGAACAACTCGGAAGTGTTCGTGATATGTGCGCAGATAGAGCAGGAGATCGCGGAACTCGATGACGACGAGAAGGCGATGTTCCTTGAAGACCTGGGACTTAAGGAATCCGGTCTTGATAAACTGATAGCCGCAAGCTACAGGATATTGAATCTCATGAGCTTTCTCACCGCCGGCGAGGATGAGTGCAGGGCATGGACGATCAAGATAGGGACAAAAGCTCCGCAGGCCGCCGGTAAGATCCACACCGATTTCGAGCGCGGGTTCATAAAGGCGGAAGTCGTCAATTACAAAAACCTCCTCGAATGCGGATCGCTTGCCGCCGCAAGGGAGAAGGGACTGGTCGGAATGGAAGGAAAGGATTACGTTGTAAAAGACGGAGACGTGATACTGTTCAGATTTAACGTCTGATGAAGTGATTTTTTCTTTGTTTTTTTACAGAGAGTGTCAAAACAACATTTAGGGGTTTTGGCGCTCTTATTTTTATGCCAGGCACAAGATATGGCGCGTGCTCTTTCCTCCACTTCGCCCCACCATGCGAAAATTCGGCATATTTACGTACATTTTGTTTCGATTAGGGGTTGATTTTTTTCTCGTACAGGGTTAATATGGTCACGTAGTGGTGGAAAGTGGTAGATGGTGGTAGGAAGTAGAAGCCCGATATGTTCACAGGAGAGTACAACCATACAATCGATCCGAAAGGGCGCCTGATCGTTCCCGCAAAGTTCCGTGAAGAGCTTGGGGAAGCCTTCATGATAACGAACGGAAACGACGGATGTCTGAACATATATCCCGAAAAGGCGTGGGAAGCCTTTCTGGAAAAGCTTCAGCTTCTTACGAATACCGAAAAGAAGAGAAAGATCGTCCGAAGCTTTGTCTCCAAGGCAAACAGTGTGGAACTGGACAAGCAGGGCAGGATCCTCATACCGACCGCATTAAGGGGATATGCGGGGCTGGAAAAGGATGTTGTTCTTGCCGGTGCGATCGACAAGATCGAAGTCTGGGATAAGAAGAGATGGGATGACCAGACAGGTACGGACGATATTGATGCTATCACCGAAAGCCTTGCGGAACTGGGGCTCTCCATCTAGGGGAAGAGGAAGGAGCCAGGAGTGGGATTTGATCACAAACCGGTTCTGCTTGAGGAGACGATAGAGGGGCTTCGCATCAAGCCTGAAGGGACCTACGTGGACGGCACGTTGGGAGGCGGCGGACATTCGTATCACATCCTCGAAAGACTGAACGATCAGGGGAGATTGATCGGGATAGATCAGGACGAAGCGGCAGTTGCAGCCGCAGGGGAACGTCTTGAAGGTTTTAAAAACGTCACGATAGTACGTGACAACTACTGCAACATCCTGCAGGTGCTCGCGGGACTCGGGATAGAAAAGGTCGATGGCATACTGCTGGATCTGGGAGTATCATCCTATCAGCTTGATACGCCCGAGAGGGGATTTTCCTATAGAAGTGATGCACCTCTTGACATGAGGATGGACACAAGGGGTGCGAAGACGGCGGCAGACATAGTGAACGACTATTCCTGTGATGAGCTGACAAGGATCATCAGGATGTATGGGGAGGAGAAGTTTGCCGCGTCGATCGCAAAACACATTACGGCTGCCAGGGAAGGCGGTCCAATTAAGACAACAGGAGAGCTTGTCGAGATCATAAGGGCGTCGGTGCCCGCAAAAGTACTAAGGACATCGGGGCATCCGGCCAAGCAGACATTTCAGGCACTTCGCATCGAGCTTAACGGCGAACTCAAAGTACTGACAGATACACTTGACGATATGATAGGACTTCTGAATCCCGGAGGAAGGATAGCGGTGATTACTTTTCATTCGCTGGAAGACCGGATTGTCAAGAACATTTTCAAAAATGCGCAGGATCCGTGTACCTGCCCTCCGGATTTTCCGGTATGCGTATGCGGCAATATCTCAAAGGGTAAGATCATCACGAGAAAGCCGATACTGCCCGGGGAAGAGGAGATGAACGATAACCCCAGAGCCAAGAGCGCAAAGCTTCGGATATTTGAGAAAAAATAAAAAAACGGAATATTTTGTAAAAATCTTTGATATTAGACACAAGATATAGTATACTCGGAAAGAAGGTGTTTTAGTGGCTGCCAGAAGAAATGATTACGTTTACGGTAATACGGCAAGAGCCCTTCGACCAATTGAAAAGGAAGTAAGATCACCCAGGAAGCTGT
>JAFZRD010000086.1 GCA_017620055.1 Lachnospiraceae bacterium | reverse complement strand
TCTCGGTGCCGGCAATATAGCCGGCATCATGGCAACTACATTACAGCCCTTAAAGGACGTAACATGCTATGCGGTCGCGGCGCGTGATGCCGAGCGCGCACAGGTGTTTGCGGACAAATACGGATTTGTCAAGGCATACGGTTCATACAAGGATATGCTTGAGGATCCGGAGGTTGAACTTGTATATATCGCCACACCGCACTCGCATCACTATGAGCACATAAAGCTCTGTCTGGCGCACGGTAAGCATGTGCTCTGTGAAAAGGCTTTTACCGCAAATGCAAGACAGGCAGAGGAAGTACTCCGGCTTGCGGAATCAAAGGGTCTGCTTCTGACGGAGGCTATGTGGATCCGTTACATGCCGATGGCAAACAAGATCATAGAGGTCGTCAACTCCGGTATCATCGGACGTCCGACATCCCTGTCGGCAAATCTCGGATATCCTCTCGAACACAGCGAGAGAATGGTCAAGCTGTCGCTGTGCGGTGGAGCGCTTCTGGATCTCGGTGTGTATGTGCTTAACTTTGCATCGATGATATTCGGCAACGAGATCGAGAGTATGGCGGCAAACTGTGTCAAATATCCCCGCTCGGGAGTTGATGCACAGGAGACTATAATGCTCACATACCGTGACGGAAGGATGGCTTCGCTGTATGTCACGATGCTTGCGCAGACCGACAGGAGAGGCTTTATTCACGGAACCAACGGATACATCGAGATCGAGAACATCAACAATTTCGAGTCGATGAAAGTATATAATCTCGAGCGCAGGGTCGTAGCCGAGTATGCTGCACCGATGCAGGTGACGGGGTATGAATATGAAGTCATGTCCGCTATGAAAGCGATCAGGGAAGGACAGATCGAGTGTCCGGAGATGACGCATTACGATACGCTCTTTATAATGCAGTTGCTCGATAACATAAGAGCCGCATGGTCTATCAGGTTCCCTTATGAGGTTGAAAGGATAGAGGACGATCCGGAAGAGGATCCTGCGGTAACGGCAAGAAAAGCAGCCGAGGCAAAACGCGCCGAGGAAGCAAGAAAGGCTGCGGAAGAAGCAAGGAAGAAGACCGAGGAAGCCAAGAAGCGTGCCGAAGAGAAACAGGCCGAGGAGGCGGCGGCAAAGGAAGAAGCTGCCAGGGAACTGGATACGCCGACGGATCCGGATGATTTTGAAGAATGAATGACGCGGTAGAAAAAGCAACTGAACTGATAAACAGGAGTGAGTTCGTAAGGCTTCTCGGGATGGAGATACTCGAACTCGACAAAGAGCATGCAAAGGGCAGGATGCCGTTTGACATCAGGTATTGTAACCCTTTCGGGACAATGCATGGGGGAAGCCTTTATTCGCTTGCGGATACCGTTACCGGAACGCTTGCAAACCATGTCGGATGTGATGTGAATACGATCGAGGGAAGTCTTAATTTCCTCGAGGCGGCAGCCGGTACGGAGTATGTGTACTGCATTGCAACGCTCAAGAAATGCGGCAGACACCTTGTCACTGTAGAGGCGGAGATAAAAGACGATGACGGGAAACTTCTGGACTGCGGATTGTTCACTTTCTTCAGGATGCAGTCGCGCTAAGCTGTCGGAGCACGTAAAACGTGCACTTTTTTGCAATTTTTGTATTGACATAAGCGAGTAATACGCATAAAATGTACGAGTGTGTTTGAGAATGGTTACGTGTCTCATGTAGAAAGGAGGATTCCTTACTACTCAATGGTTCTCAACATGCATCAAGGAAACAGCAGGTTTCCAATACGTTTGATAGGAGGTGTAATAGTGGCAAATATCAAATCTGCAAAGAAGAGAATTCTTGTTATCAATACCAAGACTGAACGCAATAAAGCCATTAAGTCAAAGGTTAAGACATATGTTAAGAAAGTATACCAGACTATTGAGGCAGGTGATAAGGAAGCAGCAGGGGAAGCACTCAGGGCTGCGACCGGTGAACTTAACAGAGCCTGCACGAAGGGTATCTATCACAAGAACACAGTATCAAGAAAGATCTCACGTCTTGCTGCTGCTGTGAACAAGATGGCTTAATATTGTAATCATATTGTTTTATAAAAAGAGATGCTCATACCGTCATGTGAGTATCTCTTTTATGTTCTCGATGATTGTCGAAAATCGAGCTTGCTCGAATTTTCGTGGAATCATTCGAGAACTCGGTACTCATGAGCAAGTAGCACGATAGTGCGGATTGCGAATGAGGACTGCGATTGCGAGAGTGCGAAGCACGAAGCAATCGTATAAAAGAGATAGGAAAACAAACATGGACCAACAACACATTCGGAATTTCTGCATAATCGCACATATAGATCACGGAAAATCAACACTTGCGGACCGCATCATCGAGAAGACGGGGCTCCTGACTTCGCGTGAGATGCAGGAGCAGGTGCTCGATAATATGGACCTCGAACGAGAGCGCGGGATCACGATCAAGTCCCAGGCGGTGAGGACGATCTACAAGGCGAAGAACGGAGAGGAGTATACGTTCAACCTTATCGATACACCGGGGCACGTTGATTTTAACTATGAAGTATCAAGATCGCTCGCGGCATGTGACGGAGCGATATTGGTTGTTGATGCGGCGCAGGGTATTGAAGCGCAAACTCTTGCGAATGTATATCTTGCTCTCGATCATGACCTTGATGTGTTCCCGGTCATAAACAAGATCGATCTTCCTTCTGCGGAACCCGACCGTGTCATAAACGAGATAGAGGATGTGATCGGGATCGAGGCACAGGATGCACCGCGTATCTCCGCAAAGATGGGAATAGGTATAGATGATGTCCTGGAGGCGGTTGTCAACAAGATACCGGCTCCTTCGGGAGATGAGAGCGCACCGCTCAAGGCCCTGATATTTGACTCGATATATGACCCTTACAAGGGCGTAATCGTCTTCTTCAGAATGATGGACGGAAAGGTATCGAAGGGTACTCATGTCCGTATGATGGCCACAGGTGCCGTTGCGGAAGTGGTCGAGGTCGGAACGTTCGGTGCCGGACAGTTCATTCCCTGTGAAGAGCTGACCGCGGGAATGGTCGGGTATCTTACCGCATCGATCAAGAACGTCCGCGACACGATGGTCGGCGATACGATAACCGATGACGACAGACCGTGTGCCGATGCACTTCCGGGATACAAGAAGGTACAGTCGATGGTGTTCTGCGGGATGTACCCCGCGGACGGAGCGAAGTATCCCGATCTTCGCGATGCGCTCGAAAAACTGCAGCTTAACGATGCATCGCTCAATTACGAACCCGAGACTTCGGTAGCTCTCGGATTCGGCTTCAGATGCGGATTCCTGGGGCTTCTGCACCTTGAGATAGTCGAGGAGAGACTTGAGAGAGAATACAACCTCGATCTTGTTACGACCGCACCGAGCGTTATATATAAAGTCTACAAGACCGACGGATCGGTCATAGATCTTACGAACCCGACAAACCTTCCAGATCCTTCC
>JAFZRD010000006.1 GCA_017620055.1 Lachnospiraceae bacterium | reverse complement strand
TTCCGCCAATCATTATTATGATGGCAGCGGAGAGATTACCCGTGAACAGGCTCTCGCAAAGATCGGGGCTCACAAATAGGAACCATACGGTCATATTTCTTTGATCTTACCTTCGGTCAGATGAAGCTCTACAACACGAAGAAGTTCTTTGATCTCAATGGGTTTGCTGATGTAATCGGCAAAACCTTTGTTTAAATATTCCTCCCTGACGCCGCTAAGTGCGTTGGCGGTCATCATGATGACAGGGGTCTCTTTGTTCAGGTTCTCAGGATCTTCAAGGGACATTTCGAATGTTTGGATGCCGTCGAGATCGGGCATCATATGATCCATGAATATCAGATCATACTGCTCCTGCCTCATTTTCTGAAGTGCTTCTTCGCCGCTTCGGGCGGTATCTATATGTCCGCACAGACCGTCAAGGAAACGCTTTGCCACAAGAAGGTTCAGCCTGTTGTCGTCCACAACGAGATAGCGGCAGTCAGGCGTGTGGTATGTGATCACATCGGCAAGCTTGCCGCGCTTATCGCTGTTCGCCTCAACTCCCAAAGGCTCGCTGCAGATCTCCTGCGGGATAACAGCCTCAAACACGGAACCTTCCCCGTATTTACTTGTGACCGTAATGTCGCCGTTCATAAGGCCGATCATGCGTTTGACGATGGACAGCCCCAGACCGGTGCCTTCTATCTTGTGATTGTGCTTCTCATCAAGCCGCTGGAAATCGCCGAATATCCGCGAGATATCCGAATCCTTGATCCCTATGCCCGTGTCCCTGACCCGGATGCAGAGCGCCAGGGTATTCTGCGTCTGATCCTTCATCGACAGATCCAGCTCAACTTCGCCGGAATCAGTGTATTTGACGGCATTATTGAGAAGATTGATCATTATCTGGCGGATGCGCAGTTCGTCACCGATAAGATGATCCGGAATGGAAGGATCGGTCTTCTCTACATATGACAGGCCTTTCTGCTCTGCCCTGACGCGGACCATTGTGCCCACGTCGTTTAAAAGATCATGGAGCCTGTATGGCGCGGGCTTTATCTCCATTTTGCCCGATTCGATCTTGGTAAGGTCCAGGATGTCATTGATAACGGACAGAAGCACCTGCCCGGCATCCCGGATGTTTTCCGCATATTCCCTGATACGGCCGGTAAATACCGGATCGACATCCTTGGCTTTTCCGGCCTCGATGAGTATCAGCTCGTCCATCCCGAGGACGGCATTCAGCGGTGTACGTATCTCGTGAGACATGCTCGCGAGAAAATCACTTTTTGCGCGGTTTGCCTTGATGGCGTCCTGCTCGGCCAGCCGGAGACTCTCATTGCTCTTGACGAGCTGATGGTAATCCGAAGTTTCTATTGAAAAATACAGGACAAAGATACCGATCGATCCGAAGGGCAGCGACAGGAGTATGGATCCGTTTGTCGCGGCCTGTATTATCGTTCCGAACAGCGTCACAATGGATGCTATCGATAAAGAGACCTTTTCCCTTAGTCCGAGCGTCTTCAGACGGAAGATCAGCATCAGTATTCCGCTCGTCAGGTAATAAACGGGAGCGGTAAACACGATCGGAACAAAAAGGGGACCGTGCATATATGTACCATCCGGCGTGTACCAGAGGACAAATTTCAGGGGAAGGTTTATGAGCATCAGGATCAGGTAGGTCGCAAAGAGGATATTGCCGATGATCGAGACCTTCTTAAGTCTTCTTTCCGAATCGACATACTCCATCAGATAAACGGCAAATATACGCGAAGCCATGACACACATGATGGAGTCCATCGTACGAAGGACGGTACAGACTGAAAGAGGAGTTCCAAGCTCCGGAACCGCGAAAGTATATGTCAGTACGCTGACGAAGAGAGCCAGGAGCATGACGACCTCAAGCTGGCGGAACACTTTATATGAACGGAAAGCGCCCCTGGTCTTGTCACGAAAAGATATCAGATACAGTACGAGCAGGTATCCGAGGGAAGATATTTCGAAAAATGTTTTTGGCGGAATTGGATAATTTGCTATCATAACAAGCGTAATTTAATAAAAACAGGCACCGTTCCAATATAATAACACATGAAATATTAACAATAACTACAGATTGAGCATGAGATTGTTGAGCCCGAAGGTGTTGACATAGACTGCCTCTTTGGCAAGCGCGACAACAACGCGGATGCCGATGTGGGCAATAGGATCGTCATCGACGATACGACCTGTGTGATCATCATTTGTCTGAACAGTCGTTGTATCATATAATGGACCATATGGGATTCGAACCCACGACCTCTTCGTTGCGAACGAAGCGCGCTCCCAGCTGCGCCAATGGCCCAACTGGATTTATTTTACCACATAACAGGAGAGAATGACATATGAAGTGTATGAGTTGTGGTGCCGAGATAAAGCTGACGGTCGAGAAATGCCCTTATTGCGGCAGGCCCGTTACCGAAACAGCCGGGTATCGGGACGATCTGAAAACTTATAAAGATAAGAGCGAGAGAGCAAAACGGAGACTGTCGAATGCTTTTGCCGGGAATATCCCGCTCATCATCAGCGCGCTCGTTATGGTGGCGCTGATCGTAGCGATCTGCGTTACACTTTATGTGGCGGAGAACGCTTACAGTTTCCGCCCGGATGCCATGCGCAGGGAGTCGGTAAATAAGTATGACGAATATTCCCGGGAGATTAAAAGATATCTGGACGCGGGTGATTTTAGCGGCTTTGCCGCTTTCAAAGAATATCATAACATTGCCGAATGGGAGGCGCCGTATGACGATCTGAACCTGCTGTGGGAGCTGACCGGCGATTACGAGCGTCTTGTATCGGAAGTCGAGTCGGGAACGATGTTCGGACCGGAAGCTGTGAGATACAGCCCCGAGGGGGATGTCAGTGACTGCCGCAGAGCGATCAGCGAGTTCTATCACGAATATGAATACAGGCAGCCGGAGATAGAAACGGACCCGTATGCGGAATACATCCGTGACATGAAGAAGAAAGCGGATATAATCCTTAAGGTCTATCTCGGGCTCGATGACAACGCGCGGGAAAGATATCTTGCGTCGTCCGACATCGAGCAGGAGGCGTATCTGGAGGGGGTGATCGCAGATGAATAAGAAAACGGTCTTTATTATATCGATAGTTGTGAACATCATCCTGGCGATTGTTCTTGTCGCGGTCTCGGCAAAAGCAGCCGGAGAGCTGGAGTTTAATTATGTGGAGGAGGATACGATCACGCCGGATACGATCGGCTCGAACATAGAGAGAGAAAACTACGGTGTCGCCGCCGCGCTTTCCCATCCGATAAGAGGCGGCGCGGTCATCGAGGATAAATACATCGACCGGTACATGCTCGGAGAGTATGCGGATCTTCTGTTTCTGAAAGAGATATTCAAAGAAGCCGGAAACGAGGAGACGTTTGCGCAGTGCGAGGAGCGGCTCGCCGAGATACGATCCGCATTGCCGGATAGCAGCAGCACATTTGATAAGATGGATTGGAGCGAGGAAAATGCGAAAATGTAAGACCTGCGGGGCGGAGTATGACGAGGCGCTAGTCCGGTGCCCATACTGCGGGACCGCTTCGGCCTCCGCGGAGGAAGAAGAATACATGGATACGCTGGAGGAGGTTCGCGATGACCTTCACCGGCAGGTAGAGAACGTCGATACGAAAATCAAATACCAAAGCGACGTGCATGAGGAGAACATGCGCCGATTCGGCAGGAGATTTGAATGGACGGAAAAACTGGTCCTGCGCTTTGCCGCGGCAATGGAGGGACTCGGCAAAAAAGCGGCGGTCCTTGTGGTGCTGCTCATCGGGATAATCGTTATGAGTATTATATCTTCCGTAAATTATGCGGATCCGGATGAGGAGAAGAAGATCAGGCGCCAGTCCGAGAAGAATGCGGCTGCCCTTGCAGTGGAGGCGGACGGATTCCTTGAACGGGGAGAATACGTGGAGTTTACAAGTTTCCTGTATGCCCACGAGCTAATGAACTTTATGCCGGACGAGTTCAAGCGTTTCCGGAGCGTGAGCTATGTCGCCAAAGAATACAGCGAGTGCATCGAACTGATGGAGGAGATGATACTTCGGTCGGATGATCCGGAATACTTTGACGGGCTTGATACCGATATCAGGAACTTCTGCATGTATTTGGAGGGATTTTACGAAGTGTTCGAAGCGCAGAAGAACTCGGAGAAGGACGAGGTGTACCTGTCGTACATCCTCGATATGGATACGGAACTGCGCGCCGCGATGCGGGCATATTTCGACATGGATGATGCCGGGGTGCAGGAGCTCCTTGATATGAGCCGCGCACAGAAGGCAGTGAAGATCCGGGAGGTGCTCAGGCATGAATAAGAGACTGAGAGTGATACTGAACATACTGACGGTTGCGGCTGCGATCGTGTTTGCCGTAACCTTCATAATGCTGATCGATTCGATCCGCTACGCGGGCCGCGAAGTGGAAGATCCCGCCGAGACCTATGCCGGCGTGTTTGAATACGAGCTTTCTCACCGTGCATACGGCGAGATCATGGGACAGTATTATGTGCGCAGGATGAAGAGCATGACCGCGCCCGCCGGCTACGAAGACCTCTACCGCGTCGCGGAGTATGCCCACGCCGCCTTCATGACAAAGGCCTGCGATGAGAAAGGCGACACTGCCAAGGCAACCAGCTACCGCGAGAAGGCAGCGGCGCTTCGGAATGAGCTCGGCGCGTATACATACACTGCGGACGAGGTGGACGAGAAGATAGGTAAAGCGGAGAATAAGACCGACAGCGAGAGCGAGAGCGAGAGAAGATCACTTGCGGGGCGTATGGCCGGAAAATACAGCTATCACGCCGGGGGAGAGAACGGTGAGAATGAGTACTATACCATGGATGTGGTGAACTTCGGCGATAATCTGTACGCTTTCTGCGGCCGGGCTTTTCCGGACGGGGATGACAGCTTCGGAGCGTATTCATTCTGGGCGACAGAGTTTGTCCCTTATGATGCAAAAGAGATCAGCAGCGCCGACGGTGACAGCGTTAAGGTGAACGAGTTGAACTTTTCCGTTATGTCCAATGCGGGCAAGTACTGGGACAGTGGCCACACCGGCACGATCACGCTTACGGATGACGGCCTTGTGTTCGCGGGGTTCGATCACGACGGTTTTCTTGTGCCGGATAACGATGACAGCAGGCTCTTCCTTAAGGACGAAAGGGCCGAGGATGCGTTCAAATATCTGAAGCACAGGAAGAGGGGCGGCGACGAGGATATCCAAGGATTCTGGGTTGCGCGGGACGGTGATTCCGATCTTTATATTGAGTTCTCGGTAACGAATATGTATATCTACAGCAAAGATCCTGACTCGGAGGTTTTCTATGCAGCCGGGGGATGTGATTTTCGCGAAGGCGGGTTTGACTTCGCGGGCAATTTCATAGAGAACGGAGGGATGCCGTTTGAGTTTACGGCTGATTACAAGGTTGAGGGGGACAGCCTGAAGCTTGCGATCAAAGGGGACGATGTGCCCGACCGTATGCCGAAGGAGGCGACGTTTGAGCGCATATCCGAAGAGGACATCCACGTCACGACAATGGATGAGATCGTGTTTGATGAAGATTCGTTCGGGGCATTCGGGCAGATGGAAAATGAGCCGTTCTACGGAGTATAAGCCGTATTATTGCCGAAGAGAACGAGGTACATACATATGAAGATCAGGAAAATGAAGGTTACATTCAACGCGCCGGTGGTTCTGGGGATCGTCGGGATCAGTTTTGTTGCGACACTGCTCGGATATCTTACGGGTGGGATCACATCGAGGGTGCTGTTCACAACGTACAGGTCGGCGTTATGGTCACCGATGACGTGGATCCGGGCGTTTGCGCATATATTCGGACATGCCGACTGGGCTCATCTGGTCGGGAACATGAGTTATCTGCTGCTCCTGGGACCGATGCTCGAAGAAAAATACGGCTCGAAGACACTTGCGGGCGTGGTGGCGGTGACCGCGGTATCGACGAGTCTTGTCAATTACATCATTTTTCCGAACGTGGCACTGTGCGGCGCAAGCGGCGTGGTCTTTGCGTTCATCCTGCTGTCGTCGTTTACGAGCTTTAAACAGGGTGAGATACCGCTCACATTCATTCTTGTGGCGGTTTTCTTCATAGGTCAGCAGATCTTTGAGGGGATATTTGTCCGTGACAATATATCGAACCTGTCCCACATCGTCGGCGGTATAGTAGGAGGGTTACTCGGATACGGATTCAACGTAAAAACGGAGAATTGAAAAATGGCTGTGAATATATATGAACTTGAAGATACAAAGAAAGCAAGCGCCCTTTTTGGCGACTGGGAGGAAACGATCATCTACTCGTGCCTGCAGAAAGTGATGGGGAAGGTGTTTGTCACTGATCCGGACAACCCCGTATCTGCATTTGCTTATCTGGGATGTTTTGCGTTTTATGCCGGAGAGCCTGACAGAACACTCCTTCTGAACAAGCCGGACGGATTTGTTATCATGGTTCCGCAAAATGAAGCGTGGGCCGCTCTTATTGAGGAATGCTATCCTTCGGCAAAGAGAGCTGTCAGATTCGCGATACGTAAAGATACAAAGTTTGACACGGAGGCATTAAAGCGTTTTACAGACAGTCTTCCCGAGGGGTATGAGATCCGCGAGATCGATGCGGATCTGTATGACAGGTGTCTTGAGAGTTCGCACAGTGCGGATTTTGTTTCTTCGTTTGGCAGCAGGGAATCTTTTCTTGAACTGGGAAGAGGAATGGTGATCATTAAGGACGGCCGGATCGTTTCAGGGGCATCTTCTTTCAGCCGTTATGACAAAGGAATAGAAATAGAGGTTGATACGGTCCCTGATGAAAGAAGGAAAAACCTTGCCACAATAGCAAGCGCCGCTTTGATACTAAGGTGTCTTGGCGAGGGTCTGTATCCGAACTGGGATGCGCAGAACATGAACTCCGTACATCTGGCGGAGAAGCTCGGATATGAATTCGATCATGAGTACGTGGTGTACGAGGTCAGCGGTACTCCCGAAAAATAGTACGGAAACGGTGATTTTCTGATATAATCCATCGTAGAATAAAAATCACGGAGGACAAACGTAATGACAGATCTTATAGTTTATTATTCACTGGAAGGAAATACGGATTATGTTGCCCAGAAGCTCAAGGAAAAGCTGGATGCTCATATCCGCAGACTCGTTCCGTTAAAACCATACAAAGACAAGGGGTTTGCCAAGTTCTTCTGGGGAGGAAAGAGCGCGATCATGGCGGAGAAGCCGGATCTTGAAGACTATAACGTTGATTTTTCCCGGTTTGACAGGATCATCTTCGGATTTCCCGTATGGGCATCCAATTTCACACCGCCTCTTCGCACATTCATAGAAGAGAACAGGGAAGGGCTTAAAGGAAAGAGATTTGCGGCCTTTGCATGTCAGAGCGGATCGGGAGCCGAGAAAGCTCTGGAGAAACTTGAGAAGTGCATAGGCGAAACCGCGTTTGAACAGACGGCGGTCTTTATCGATCCAAAGGCAAAACAATCCGAGGATACGGATCTTCAGATAGAGGCATTCGCAAATGCCCTGAAGCAGGAAGGATAGCAATGAAGAAAAACTGGATGTCAACGAAATATCTGCTGATCTTTTTTGCGCTTACTCTCGCCTGGACCTGGATATGCGGATTTATTCCGGTCATTTTCGGTCTCACGGGAACGGGTGTGGGAACTTTTATCTTTTATTTCGGTGGCGGAGCTCCGTCGGTTGTGGCCCTGTTTCTTGTTTTTCTTACGTATCCCAAGGATAAACGGAAAGATTATTTCAGGCGTTGTTTCAGTTTGAAACAGGCCGGATGGAAATGGCCTCTTATAACGATCGCGGTCTTTACCGCGTTATCTGCAATAAGTATAGCTATAGGTGTCGGAATGTTGGGATTCGATATGCCTACAATGGACTATATCAGAGCGATCGCGGCAAATCCGTTGAACATTTTGCTCGTACTTCTTCTCTCACTCATTTCCGGTCCGCTCAATGAGGAATTCGGTTGGAGAGGCTATGCGCTCGACAGACTGCTGCTCAAGTCCGGCTTCCTTAAGGGTTCGCTCATACTCGGGTTCATATGGGCCATATGGCATCTTCCCTGGTACTTTACACCCGGCCAGGCACAGTACAATCTGCTGCAGGATTCTGCATTCCATGCGGTAATGTTCATTCCGAGTGTCATGATGCTGAGCGTTTTCGTATCATTCGTTTACGTGAAAACGGATCGCAGTATTCTCGCGGCCGCACTGGTGCATATGTTCAGCAATCTGATAGGAAGTCAGTTATTATCTTCATATACAACACAAATAAGTATGCTGATAAGGTATATCAACATGCTGTTCTTCGCCGGCGTGATCGTTTACGCCGCGTGTTCACGTAAGTTTAAAGCGGAGACTGATGCGCTTATCGAAGGGTTAAGGCAACAAGAGAGGGATATGTACACGGATGACTTTGCTGTCAAGTCATAGAGGCAATAAGGGCATCTATCTCTTCCTGTGAGAGCATTCTTCCGGGATCACCGCCGACAGGTGCGGCGGCAGCCGGTGCCGGGGCAGGAGAAACCTTGGCGGCTGTAAACGCAGCCCCCCCGCCTGCCTGAGGAGATTTACCCATTATGCTTGCAAGCAGTGCCTGCTGTTCGGGATCTAAACCGTTAGCATCCATAATTCCGGTCCTTTTCGTTTTTTGAACTGACTATTATTTTCTCATTTGTTTGCCATATAGTCAATGAATAAAACTTTGATGAAGGAGTGAGTATAAAATGGGCATCGATGATCTGGTTTCCAGCGGAAAGATCCGGCTGGATCAGCAGCTTAAGTTTACGGCGGAGATTGACAGGATGACAGGGATCCTCCGGCGAACCCTTTTGATCGATCGGAGCCGGAGAGAAAACGATGCGGAGCATTCCTGGCATATCGCTGTCATGGCGTTGCTGTTTGAAGAATACGCCGTCGAAAGAGTCAATGTGTCCCGTGCGGTTGAGATGTGCATAGTTCATGATCTTGTTGAAATATACGCGGGGGATACATTTGCCTATGATGTGAAGGGCAACGAAGATAAAGAAGAGCGCGAGGCGGAGGCTGCCGACCGGCTTTTCGGGCAGCTGCCGGATGAACAGGGAGAAATGATCCGCAGGTTGTGGAAAGAATTTGATGCGATGGAGACGCCGGACGCAAAATACGCCGCATGTATGGACCGTCTGCAGCCGTTTCTACATAATACACTGACTGACGGTCACACCTGGGTGGAAGGCGGAACAGACCGCGCAGCCGTTGAAAAACGAATGGCGATCATCAAAGAGTTTATGCCGGAAGTTTATGAATGGATATCCGACAATCTTGACAATGCGATTGAAAAAGGATGGTTAAGGGCATAAGTGACAGGGTGCGATGATAATGAAAGATATCGTTATAGTTGCGGGAGGTGTATGTGACCTGCCCGCTTTCAGGGATATATTGAATGGTTCATATCTGATCGGCGCCGACAGGGGAGCGCTTAACCTTGCCGACAACGGATATGACATTGACCTGGCCGCAGGTGATTTTGACTCTGTTACGGAAGCTGAACTTGAGAGAATACACGGATCCGCAGGTGAAGTTGTGAAACTGAACCCCGATAAAGACGAAACCGACCTTGAATACGCGATCAGGCGTGCGCTGAAAATCACGGGCGGAACGATCCATATACTGGGAGCAACGGGAACGAGGCTTGATCAGACCTTTTCGGCTATATATCTGCTCAAACTCATCCACGATAACGGCAGGGAAGCCATGCTCTATGATAAGAACAACCGCATCAGGCTCATCGAGGGCCGGGTGATCCTTGAAAAGAGCAGATACCGGTATGTTTCGCTGATCCCTTACGGTGATTCCGCGGTCAATGTATCGCTCAGCGGATTTAAATACAGCGGAGAGGATATCACCCTTGAAAGAAGATCTTCTCTAGGAATAAGTAATGAGATAGTTGATGAAAAAGCCGTCATTGAGTGCGGAGAATGTATTTATATATTTGAATCGGAGGACTGACTCGTGAGTAGAATGTTACTTGTTGTTTCGGCAGCTGCCGTGCTCGGACTTGCTTTTTTCATATCCGGTTGCAGTGCCAAACCCCGCGAAGTCGCCCGGGATGCGGTGGGGCTGGCGGATGCATCCGTTGGAGATATCGTTGTATTCGGCGATATCAGGTGGTACGTTACAGCAAAAACGGAAACGGGCTGCACGCTTTTATCCGAGAAGCCTGTGGTAAAGATGGATTATGACGAGGCCGGTTTTAATACGAACGGTACGTGGGAAGAATCCTCCGTGAGGGCCTGGCTCAATGAAAAGTTCTACAACACGTTCACGGAAGAGGAAAAATCACTTATAGCCCTGACACACAATGTCAATCCCGACAATGCGGAGTACGGCACTCCCGGAGGAAATGATACGGATGATCATATATTTCTGTTAAGCGTTGATGAGGCGAACGCCCTTGATGACAAGGTGCTAAGATGCGGCTACTGGTACGATATGGATAACCAGTGGTGGTGGCTGAGATCGCCCGGGGCGAATAAAGACTACGCGGCATATGTCGGTAACAACATTGATCATAAAAACAGGATCGATCCTGTCGGAGATATTGCGGGCAATGAATTCGGCGCAGTTCGTCCCGCATTGAATCTGAAGTTTGCGGATAACACGGTTCCGACAACCGCGAACAGAACTCCCGCGGAGGAAGAGGCCGAGCTGGCGGCGATATCCGGTTCACAGGTCGGTGATGTGGTCCCGTTCGGCAGATACACATGGTTTGTGGCGGACAAAACGGACGGTATCTGCACGCTGCTTTGTCAGGGGCCGGTTGCCGAGAGGCCGTACAATGACACCAAAACGGATATCACATGGGAAAACTGTTCTCTTCGCAAGTGGCTTAATGAGGATTTCTATGACAGTAAATTTACAGACGGGGAGAAAGCTTCGATAGTGACCACACACTGCATGTTCACCGAAGGTGATTCCACGTATGAAACGGACTGCGGAAATGACACGGATGACAAGGTATATCTGTTCTCATATACCGAATCAAATACCGTCAGTGATGATATAAGGGGATGCGGTATCGACTGGTGGCTTCGCTCACCCGGAAAGAATCAGAACGATGCGGTATATATCCTCGGAAGAGCCGCAAATCTGATGGGAAGAGGTGTTGAGTACTCTTCAGGGGTCCGACCCGCGATACGGGTCAGATACTGATGTGATTCCACAGTCAGGAGACTATCAACGGTGAGCTCATCGCAAACCTTTGGGAGGATGAGGGAGATACGGATTCGGAGTTGAGATAATATGAGAAAGATACAAAGTATATTGATCATTCTGATCGGCGCCATGCTCATTGCGGGCTGCGGGAAGGGTGGCGCTGCAGAAACCACCGCCCCGGTAAAGGCGGAAGAGAACGAGACAAAGGAAAAGGACGATAAGGCTTCGTCCAAAAAGGAGAAGAAGAAAAAAGAGAGAAAGAAACACGCTTCGGTACCGGAGTATTGTATCTCCTCCCCGGGGGATGTCGATTGTGAAATGATCCATATCATAGATGAGGACGGTTCGTATAAAGAGCTTTCCAGGCAGCTTGAAGCGTTAAATGATAAGTTCGTTGCATCGGCATATGATACGGGAATGGAAGAGGTGGTTCATAACGTATGTGTGCGAAGGGCGGATTCAAAGATCCTCTCCTTTGTGTATGAATACCGCGAGTCCGAAGGAGAAGTGGATTACGTAGAGATCCGCGGGCATTCATTTCGCATAGACAGCGGAGAGGAACTCAAGCTGTCGGATGTGATAGATGATGAGAAGGCTTTCTATGAGAATCTTTCCGAAAAACTCCATAATAAAGTCATGGATGACATGAGGATAATGGCCGGGGAATTCGATCTTGATATCGCCGACTTTGATGCCGCATCTGCGATAAGCGAGTGCCTGAATGACGGCAGATACGGCTGGGTGCTTGATCCTCAGGGTGTAACATTCTGGTTTGAAAATGTCAATGCGCTCATCGGTCACGCAAGTGCCACGGTATTGTTTGCCGAAGACAAGGCCGGTGTGATTTTTAATAAAGAGTTTGTAAACAATGCCCCGGATGAATGGATCATGCGGATACCGGAAAGTTACAGCAGCGTATCGTATTTCGACGGCAATGACGACGGGACAATGGATGAGATCTACTGGTATCGGGATTCGGGATATCACGGAGATGACTATATTTATTCCGGGATCGGGGTCAAGTATAACGGCAGGTATTTCAATTCCGATGAGATATGCCCGGCGAATGAAATGCCGTGGAGCCACTGCAGAGCCTATCTGATGCACAAGGACAATAAGACGGTGCTTGTGACACATCATTATGAGGAAGCCGAATCGATATGGAATTCGTTCTCTCTTGAGGACGATTTTGTCAAGAGTGTTGATACCGTGTATGCATATCCCGAATATAAGAATTACGCCGAGCTGGCAAGCGGATGGCTGGTGCCGGTTGATATGTCCGCGATAAGAGTATACTCGGATCACGGCGGTGATGAAGAGGGAGATTATCCTGCCGAGATACTCACCGTTTCAACGGACGCGAGTATGAAGATCAGCGAGCTGCCGGACAAAGACGGAAGATCCTCCGGAAAATCACCTGCCGGATCAACTAAGCCCGCCGGTCTGTCAAAAGATGATGCGGCTAAAATAGCCGGTGATCTCGGCGGCCGCGTCTGCGTTATCGAATGCCGCGATTACGACGGTGACGGAGCAGATGAGGCTTTCGTCGTCCTGGGAGGGGACGATGAATTCGGAGGATATCTGCCGGAGAAAATATGGTTCATCTCCTCCGAAGGAAAGACGGAGCTTATGCGGGATGATTTCAGAGGACTGTCATTATATACGGAGACCGACGGCTTTTACATGGACTGGGCCAAAGAGAACAAAGGATTCTTCTACGGCGACTGCGGCGGATACGGCAGCGGCTGGACAACGTTCATCTTCAGCGTTAAAGACGGCAAGCCCTATGAGCTTGATGTTTCCATGAACACGGAAGGATTCTATCAGGATAAGGACAAGCCCGGAGAGTTCTATACCCTCACGGATAATTTTGATAACGGCCACGCATATCTTCGGACCGAACTGATATACGACAGCAAAACCGGGCAGTTTGCCAAAGGGAAGATAACGGAGGATGAGTTTTGAGACCGGCTATGAAAAAGATGTTGTTATCGATCGTGTGCTGTGTGATTTTCGGCCTGACAGGGCCGGATAAAAATGTCCTGCCCTGTTAATGTTTTGAAGAAAGCTTCCACGTGTGATCGTAGCTGTTGTAGAAGAGTTTTATAACGCGCACTTGGCCAAAGCATTCGATCTTACATTCGAAAGGATATATGCCCTGGGAGTGGACCTTGCCGACGTCCGGCATCTCAAAAACATTTCCCCTGTAGGTCAGATCTTTGTAAGCCCTGATCTTATATTCCTGATAGGCCCCATCTTCATCGAGCATACGTATCTTCATCGGGATTATCGTCCCGTCTGCCTTGTGCTGGCAGATCATATCTATGCTTTTGTTTATGTTTCCGTCTGAACTCATGACATACCCATAAGAATTCTCCCCTGTGACAGCATTATAGAACATACGTTCGAATATATCAAGAGGGAATAGTTGAAAATATCGGTTACAGATGATAGTATAAATCTTGAAGCAAGAATTTTTCTGTTGCGGCTCAGCCGCGTCTTATATGCAACTCTTGCAATTATCAGATTCTGAAATTTCCTGCTTTAAAATCCACTAATTCATAACAAAGCAGGAAAAGTGTTTGTCAGAAGCATTTCTCCTGCGAAGTACATTTCGAAAGGAGAGACGCGAATGGAAGTTGACAAAAAAGAATACCGGAGGAAGTCGCTGGAGGAGATGAACGTCATTGACGATTTTCTCTTCGAGGAGATAATGGCTGACGAGAAGAACGGGATTGAAGTGTGCCGGATGATCTTGAGCCTTGTGCTAAAACGGAAGATCGGGAATATTCAGTTCAGGGCTCAGAAGGCTGTTCCCGGAGTGTCGGACAGATCTCACGGTATAAGGCTTGATGCGTATGTCACCGAGGATAAGGGAGACGATATCAGTGTGTATGATGTCGAACCCGACAAGCGGGTTTCGCACAGAGCTTCGCTTCCGAAACGGAGTCGGTACTACGCTGATCTTATTGATGTGCAGGAACTGGGAAGGGGTGCGGATTATGAGAAGCTCCCGGAGCTCGTGACGATCTTCATCCTGTCATATGACCCGTTTGGCAGAAAGGCGATGTATTATGAGGCGGGGACCGTACTGAAGACGCATCCGGATGTTGAGTACAAAGACGGGATACGGCGGATATTTCTGTATGTGGATGGGAAGCTACCCGAAGGAGCGGGAGAGGCTGATAAGAAGCTCAGGTTTTTGCTGAAGTACATAAAAGACAGCACGGAAGCCAATGTAACCGATGATGTGACCAGGAAACTTGACGACATTGTCAGGGAGACGAAGGCACGGAAGGACGTGGGGATAAGGTTTATGAAGAGTTGGGAAATAGAACGGGAAATCAGAGAAGAAGGTCGGGCGGAAGGCCGCGAAGAAGGTCGTGCGGAAGAACGTGCCAAGACTGAGCGGGCGGAGAAACGAGTAGCGGAGCTTGAGGCTGTTCTTGCTGCTAATGGTCTGCAAGTTCCCGGAGACGAAGGGCCCCGATGTTATGGGTGAGAATCCGGAACCGTCCCTGATTCTCATGTTGAAAATATCGGTTACAGATGATAGTATAAATCTTGAAGCAAGAATTTTTCTGTTGCGGCTCAG
>JAFZRD010000085.1 GCA_017620055.1 Lachnospiraceae bacterium | reverse complement strand
GTCATACCTTCTTCGAGCCCGTATGTAGCAAGTTCGCCTTTGTATAAAACAAAGGCGAACTCATCATTAAGATAAATGGCATTTCTACCGCGGCCCTTGGGGAGAGGCCTGATACCCGTTAAGGTCATATCCATTTATCACTCATCCATATCAGATGCTTTACCTACAGCCGCACCCTTTGCGCCGGCCTTCTCATCCTGCGTCTCTTCAGCTGCGAAGTAATGATCCCTTACTATCTTCTCAAGCTCGGCATATACATCGGGGTTATCGAGGAGATACTGCTTGGCATTCTCCCTGCCCTGTCCGATCTTGTTACCCTTGTATGCATACCATGCACCTGTCTTGGCAACGATGTTGGCATTGGCCGCAAGATCGAGAAGGTCTCCTTCTCTTGAGATACCCTTGCCGAACATGATATCGAATTCAGCCTCCTTGAACGGCGGGGCGATCTTGTTCTTGACGACCTTGACCCTCGTTCTGTTACCTATGACCTCACCGGCCTGCTTGAGCGCTTCTATACGGCGTACATCAAGACGTACGGATGAATAGAACTTCAGAGCTCTTCCGCCTGTCGTCGTCTCGGGATTACCGAACATGACGCCGACCTTCTCACGAAGCTGGTTAATGAATATCACGGTACAGTTGGACTTGCTGATGACGGCCGTGAGCTTACGTAGCGCCTGTGACATCAGACGTGCCTGAAGACCCACATGGGAATCACCCATCTCTCCGTCGATCTCGGCCTTCGGTACGAGTGCCGCGACCGAATCTACAACTACTATATCTATCGCACCTGACCTGACCATCGTCTCGGTGATCTCGAGTGCCTGTTCGCCGTTGTCCGGCTGTGAGATGTAGAGATTATCGATATCAACACCGATGTTACGGGCATATACGGGATCGAGCGCATGCTCTGCATCTATGAACCCTGCGATTCCGCCCCTCTTCTGCACCTCCGCTATCATGTGAAGGGTTACCGTTGTCTTACCACTCGACTCGGGACCGTATATCTCGACTATCCTTCCCTTCGGTATACCGCCGAGTCCGAGAGCTATATCAAGGCTGAGCGACCCTGTAGGGATCGTCTCGACATTCATCTGTGTGCCGGAATCTCCCAGCTTCATGACAGAACCTTTGCCGAACTGTCTCTCTATCTGTGCCAGTGCCGCATCAAGTGCCTTAAGTTTGTCTTCGCGTTCCATATATCATTCTCCTTTACCAATCATTTACTCGCCCCTATACGAGAACATCTGTTCTGTATACGAGCATAAAACATTTGTTCGATTTTGTCAACAATAAATTTCAAAAAATCATACAACAGATAATTCATGCGGGAATTGGCCCGAAAAGCGGCCGGTATGATATGTTCGTAAATCGGATTCCCTTATATCTTAGTTGCTCTCTGCCCCACCGTCAAGCGGAACATTTCATTTTTTTTCCATTTTCCAAACACATTTTGTTCACAATCTTCCTTTAGAATCACATTCGTCAGTTCGATCTATGTCAATCATATCAAACGGAGAATTCACATGGGATACGAAACAAGGTTCAGACACGAGAACAAATATGAGATCAGCTATGGTCAGTACCTTTGCATCAGGGCAAGGCTTCGCGCTGTATGCCGGCCCGATCCTCACGCAAGGGATGACGGTACTTATCTTATCAGGAGCATCTACTTCGACAACCGGGACGACAAAGCCCTCATCGAGAAGGTATCCGGCGCCGCACGTCGCGAGAAATTCCGAATCAGATATTACAACGACGATCTTTCTTACGTGACCCTCGAGAAGAAACAGAAGATAAACGGGCTGTGCAAAAAGGCCGAGTGCTCTCTTACAAAAGATGAGATGTGTGACATCCTCTCAGGCGATACGGAGTTCATGAGAAGCCACTCCTCTCCCCTTGTCCGCGAGCTGTATACAGACATGAAAACCCAGCAGCTGAGGCCCAGGGTCATCGTAAGCTATCAAAGAGAGCCTTACATATACGGTCCGGGAAATGTCCGGGTGACATTCGATTCAAAGATCAAAACCGCACCCATCGGGAAAGATCTTCCCGACAGGGTCCGCGATATATCCGCAACGGACGATCCGGGGATGATGATCATGGAAGTGAAATATGATGATTTTCTCCCCGATATCATAAAGACCATCGTCAACGAAGGAAACATTTTGCAACAGAGTTTTTCAAAATACGAAGCGTGCCGCAGATACGGCTGAAGCGCGCAAATGTCATTGTTCAGGAGGTAGGAAATGAGTTTTTCGGATGTGTTCAAAACAAGTTTTTTGGAAAGTGTTGAGTCGTTCACGGCAACGGATCTTCTTATAGGAATGCTGTTCGCCGTTGTGATCAGTCTGTTCATCTTCTGGGTGTACAAAAAGACGTTCACGGGCATCATGTACAGCCCCGGTTTCTCACTCACCCTCATCGGTCTGTGTCTTGTAACGACTCTCGTGATCATGGCGGTAACTTCAAACGTCGTGCTCTCTCTCGGAATGGTCGGTGCTCTTTCGATCGTCAGATTCCGTGCGGCGATTAAGGATCCGATGGAGATCGTGTTCCTGTTCTGGTCGATCGCAGTCGGCATAGTCATCGGAGCCGGAATGATCCCTCTCGCACTTGTCGGATCTGTCATAATCGGTGTGATCCTTATGATCTTCGCCAACAGGAAACAGCCCGGCATCCCTTACATACTGATACTCAACTGCGCGGATGATGCATCTGAACAAAACGCTGTTTCGGCAGCAAAGGCAGCCGTATCAAAGTTTGCTATCAAATCCAAGACGGTTAATTCTTCCGGTATCGAACTTACCGCGCAGGTCCGCCTCAAAGATGCAACAACTTCATTCGTCAATGACCTTTGTGCCATCGAAGGCATTTCCGACGCAACGCT
>JAFZRD010000084.1 GCA_017620055.1 Lachnospiraceae bacterium | reverse complement strand
GGGATTCCGTTTGCGCCCTTTGTGATGTCGGGGTTTCTGATCACCGTAGCGGGGGGTATCGGATAGATGAGACACAGGGGCAGCTTTACGGTTGAAGCCGCGCTGATAATGCCGGTGATACTCGGTGTTATTGTGATGTTCATATATGCCGGTATGTTCTTGTTTGACAGATGCAGCTTCGAGTATATATGCCAACAGGCTTCCTTTTCGGCCGCGGGTGAAGGGGGTGATATCGAAACTAAAGCCGAAGAATACGTACGAAACGAGTTGTCAAAGCGACTGATCCTGGACTGGGATACTGATATCCGGATATATTCCGACGAAAGAGTCCTGATAACGACTATAGAGGCCGGTAATGATCTTTTTTCGGGATCATTCATTCACACCGCAAGGACAAACAGGCACTTTTGCCCAAAGTATTAACAGAACCTGCGCAATTTGGTATAATCCCACTATGATCGATAAGATTCAAAGCCTGCTCGAAAAGCAGGGATATCTGAAAATCGAATCGAATGTTCCGTTTGTAAATTTATTCGTTCAGTACGAGATGTCATCCGCCAAAGTCATACAGGTTCTCGACTGTATAGACGAGATCCCGATAACGACGGAGCAGTACATCGTTTTTTGTGATAAATCCAAAGAGCATATAAGGGAAAGAGGATACGAGAGCATTGATTTTCTCACGCTCATCGTAACGCCGTGGGTCAGTGAAGCCAGGAAGTTCATCATCAACGACGATCACTGCTGGATCGTTAATTCGAACACGATGGCGCTGATCCTTTATGACAATGAGCCGGACGATTTCTACGGACTCAGACGTGTCATTGAATCAGCCTCGGCCCCGACCGATAACGAGACCGAGCCCGACAGGACAACAACTTCATACGGTTACTCGGGCTATTACGACAATAATCCGAGACAGGAAAAATCATTCAGTCAGGAGTTCACGCCGGTTAACACGGCACTTGTCCTGATTAACGTGATCGTGTTCTTCGCCATGACGTTCTACGGGTCCACGGAAGATGTCGAATTCATGCTGGGACACGGAGCAATGTTTGCACCCGCGGTTCTGGAAGAGGGGCAGATCTACAGGTTCTTTACATGCATGTTCCTCCATTTCGGATTCATGCATCTTGCCGGAAACATGGTCGTTCTGATGTTTCTCGGGGATAACGTCGAGAGGGCTGTCGGTAAGGTCAAATACATTCTCATATATCTGCTTGGAGGAATGTTCGGAAGCGTCGGGTCGTTTCTGTATGCTCTGCTGTATAATCAGGGTATCGTATCAGCCGGTGCTTCGGGAGCGATATTTGCGATGATAGGAGCGCTCCTGTGGCTCGTTATCCGCAACAAGGGAAAGCTTGAGGACATGACGACTCTGCGTATGTGTGTCCTTATAACATACGCGCTTTATAACGGCATCACTTCGGAGAATGTGGATATGGCGGCCCACCTGTTCGGACTGATCGGAGGATTTCTGGCGGCCATACTTTTATACAGAAAAAACGACAGGAGTAAAATCGCATGAAGATCAACATCTATTACGGCGGAAGAGGCATCCTTGACGACCCGACACTGTTTGTGATCGGGAAGATGACGGAAGTACTCACGGAGCTGAACGTCAATGTGGAAAGGTTTCCTCTGTATGAACTCAGGAACCAGATCACGTCCCTTCCCGCATCGATAAACGAGGCTGATGGGATAGTACTCGCGACAACGGTAGAATGGTACGGTGTCGGCGGATACATGATGCAGTTCCTGGATGCGTGCTGGCTGTACGGCAACAAAGAGAAGATCAGCAAGACGTATATGTGTCCTGTCGTCATGTCTTTATCAAGCGGTGAACGCGAAGCCAAGACAAATCTTCAGGTCGCATGGGAGATACTCGGGGGACTTCCCTGCAGCGGGCTGTGCGGTTATGTCGATGACATGACCAGTTTCGAACTGAACAATGAATATATCAAGATAATCGAGAAGAAGACGGAGAACCTGTATCGTACGATCTCCCAGAAGATGCATTCCCTTCCTTCGAGTAATCAGGCTGTCAAGCAGATCGTCGGTGGAACGAAGAACATACCTCTAACTCCGCAGGAGACGGAGCAGCTGTCCAAGTATGCATCGGATGAACAGTATGTCCAGCAGCAGAAAGAGGATATACAGGAACTGTCATCCCTGTTCAAGGGAATGCTCGAGAAGAAGGACATTGATGTAAACAAACAGTTCATAAAGGATTTCGAAGATAATTTTGCACCGGAAGGAACGGTCAATGCTTCATACAAGTTTATGATCGAGGACCGCAAGAAGGCACTTATAGTTGAGATCGTCGATTCCAGGCTGAAGTGTTATTACGGCAATCACGATTCGCCGGATATACTCGTCAAGATCAAGCCCGATGTCCTGGAGCATATCATAGCGGGACAGATGAGTTTCCAGAGAGCGTTCATGACAGGAGACATGCAGGTTAAGGGTGATTTCAGGATACTGCTGCTCCTGGATCAGGTATTTACTTTTCTGAATTCGGAAGGAGAGTTCTAAGATGAAGAAAGATGATTGTATATTCTGTAAGTTGGCAAACGGTGACATTCCGACGAATACGATATACGAGGACGATGATTTTCGCGTATTTCTTGATGCCGCACCGGCAACACGCGGGCACTGCCTGATCGTTCCGAAGGAACACTTCAATGATCTGGAGGAGCTTGATGACAGGGTCGCATCCAAAGTGCTTCCGCTAGCAGGAAAGATGATGAAGCTTCTCAAGGAAAAGCTTAACTGGGACGGATTCAATGTTGTTCAGAATAACGGAAGAGTCGCAGGTCAGACGGTATTTCATTTCCATACCCACCTGATCCCGAGATACAACGATGACGGACAGGATATTCTCTGGAAACCGTCAGAGCCCAAAGAAGGGGAACTTGCCGCCGTTCTTAAGGAGATCGTGTCGTAAATACGATCAGGTGGTATAATATATACGTTTTGAAACACGTTTAACAAAAAGGAGACCAAGATCAAAATGAGTACAAAAGTTACTTATGACTACAGCAAAGCAATGCAGTTCATATCGGAGCAGGAGATCGAGAGCATGTGCGATATCGTTGAAAACGCCAAAGAAGTTCTCGTTTCAAAGAGCGGCGCCGGGAATGATTTTCTCGGATGGATAGATCTTCCTGTCGATTATGACAAGGAGGAGTTCGACCGTATAATCGCCGCAGCCGACAAGATCAAGAGCGATTCGGAAGTGCTTCTTGTCATCGGTATCGGCGGTTCTTATCTCGGTGCAAGGGCTGCGATAGAATTCCTTCGCCACAGCTTCTATAATGTCATTCCCAAAGATATGCGCAAGACTCCCGAGATCTATTTTGTCGGGAACAGCATCAGCAGCACATATATCAAGCACCTTATGGACGTTATCGGGGATCGTGATTTTTCTATCAACATGATCAGTAAATCCGGAACAACGACCGAACCCGCGATCGCATTCAGGGTGTTCAAGGAAATGCTCGAGAAGAAGTACGGCAAGGCGGAAGCTGCAAAGAGGATATATGCGACGACAGACAAGGCAAGAGGTTCGCTCAAGAATCTTGCGACAGAGGAAGGCTATGAGAGCTTTGTTGTTCCCGATGATGTCGGCGGACGTTTCTCGGTCCTCACGGCGGTCGGTCTTCTTCCGATAGCGGTATCGGGTGCCGATATCAATAAGCTCATGGAAGGTGCACAGTCAGCAAGAGAGACCGCGCTTACAGCTCCTTTCGAAGAGAACGATGCTTTAAAGTATGCGGCTGTCAGAAACATTCTTCTTCGCAAAGGCAAAGTGATCGAGATCATGGCAAACTACGAGCCTTCGGTCCATTTCATCTCGGAGTGGTGGAAACAGCTTTACGGAGAGAGCGAAGGCAAGGATCAGAAGGGTATATTCCCTGCAAGTGTCGATCTTACGACGGATCTTCACTCAATGGGACAGTTTATTCAGGACGGATCGAGAAACATCTTCGAGACGGTCATCAACATAGAACAGTCGCGTGAGGAGATCACGATAGGAGAAGAGCCTGTTGATCTTGACGGACTGAATTATCTTGCGGGCAAGACGGTGGATTTCGTCAACAAGAGTGCAATGAACGGAACGATACTCGCACATACCGACGGAAATGTTCCTAACACAGTTGTGAACGTACCCGAAGTTAATGAGTTCTATCTCGGACAGCTCTTCTATTTCTTTGAGTTCGCATGCGGTGTCAGCGGATACACGCTTGGAGTCAATCCGTTCAATCAGCCCGGTGTTGAAAGTTACAAGAAGAACATGTTCGCGCTTCTCGGCAAGCCCGGGTACGAAGAACAGCGTGAGGCACTGATGGCAAGACTGTAATGAAGCGGATCGTTCTAACCGGCGGGGGCACTGCCGGACACGTCACACCGAATATCGCGCTGATCCCGTCGCTTCGGGAGGCCGGATACGATATTCACTATATAGGATCATATGAAGGGATGGAAAAATCACTTATCGGGGATCTTTCCATCCCTTATCATGGGATCGCAACGGGAAAGCTTCGCAGATATTTCTCGCTTCAAAACTTCACGGACCCCTTCAGAGTACTGAAAGGTTTCGGGGAGGCAAAGCGTATCATAAGGGAGCTCAAGCCCTCTATAATCTTTTCGAAGGGTGGGTTCGTTTCGGTTCCCGTTGTATGGGCCGCAAAGAAAAATCACGTGCCCGTCATCATCCACGAATCGGATATGACACCCGGTCTGGCCAATAAACTCAGTTTTTCCGCGGCAACGAAGATATGCTGCAATTTTCCGGAGACGGTCCGGATACTGCCGGAGGATAAAGCCGTCCTGACAGGTTCACCGATAAGAGCCGAACTGATGGAAGGAGATGCCGACAAGGCCGCTGCGATGTGCGGGTTCGAAGATCCGGAAAAGCCGGTCATCATGGTTGTCGGAGGGAGTCTCGGTGCGGCATCCGTTAACAGTATCATCAGGAAGATCCTTCCGCGCCTGACGGAGAAGTTCAATGTGCTCCATCTGTGCGGTAAGGGCAAGCTTGATGAGACGCTTACCGGTACAAAAGGATATTTCCAGCTTGAATATGCTAAGGATGAGATGAAGGATCTGTTCGCTCTTGCCGATATCATCGTATCGCGCGCGGGAGCAAATGCGATCTGTGAGTTCCTGGCACTTCACAAACCGAATCTTCTCATTCCGCTTCCGGCATCGGCTTCAAGAGGCGATCAGCTCTTAAATGCCGAGTCGTTCAGAAAGCAGGGATATTCGCTCGTGCTCGATGAGGATAAGGACCTGACGGAAGACTCTCTTTATGAGACTATCTGCAGACTGTATGACGAGAGGGAGACTTTTCGTGATGCAATGCAAAACAGCAAACAATCGGATGCAGTATCCGTCGTTATGAAACTGATAGAAGAGAACAGCCGGGAATAAAGTGTCGATAGAAGTACTGTACGAAGACAGTTCCATAATTGTGATCTTCAAACCGGCCGGACTTGCAACCCAGACTGCAAACGTCCTGCAGCCGGACTGTGTCAGCCTGATAAAAGAACACATCAGAAAGAATTCCCCGGAAATCAAAAAGGAGCCGTATGTCGG
>JAFZRD010000083.1 GCA_017620055.1 Lachnospiraceae bacterium | reverse complement strand
CTGTAGAGGATCGATACAACCGTCGGAACTATCATGAGCATGGCTTCGATGCGCAGGACGCTGCCCACATAGTAGGCTACCATCTTTCTGTTCATGCAAGAATGTCCTCCAGATCGTTAAGACCGCGCTCAACCGATACGATCACGACCGAATCGCCTTTTTCTATGACGCTCTGTCCGTTCGGTATGGTGACCTGATTGCCTTTTGTGATACATGCGATGATGATCCCCGGCTTTAAGGAAAGCTGCATGAGCGGTTTTCCAACCACCTTTGAATCTTCCTTTACCGAGAATTCCAGTGCTTCGGCTCTCCCCTGCGCGATCTTATAAAGCGTTTCCACGTTACTGCCGCGGCTGTTGTTAAGAGCACGTACAAAACTGACTATATTGTCACTCGTTATGCTGTTCGGATTGATGATACTGCCTATATTCAGTCCGGCGATGACTTCCTCGAACGTGATCCTGTTGATCTTCGTCAGGAGCTTCGCGCTGCTCATCTCTTTCTCGTAGAGAGACAGGAGTATATTCTCCTCATCGATACCGGTGAAGTTTCCGACCGCATCAACGACTGCTACTCCTTCTTCATCGAGAAGCTGCTTGTCCGTCCCGTCCCCGTTAATGATAACGGCCTGCGGGAGCATCTCCGACAGTTTCTGGCACTTCTCAAAATCCTGCTCTATTATCTTGACACCTATCTTGGTGTCCTCCAGTTTCTTTGCCACATAGTAACTGATCATGCCGCCGCCGATCAGTATTATCGACTTTACCGCATTTGAAGCCTTTGCACCGTTAGCCTTGAAGAATGAGAGTGCAACGGAATGAGGCGCGACAAACGACACGGTATCGCCCGCACACAGAGCGAAATCACCGTGGGGTATCAGAAGTTCCTCCCCACGCTCAACCGTACAGATCAGCACCTTGCAGTGAAGCTTTGATTCCATTTCCGTAAGCTTCAGTCCGTCAAGCTTGGAGCCTTCCGGGATGCTCAGGCGGATAAGCTCGACTCTTCCTCTTGCGAACGTATCGACATTCATCGCAGACGGGAACTTTATGATCCTTGCGACCTCGGCCGCAGCCGCAAGCTCAGGGTTGATGACCATCGACAGGTTCAGCTCGTCACGAAGGTATCTCATCTCGCTGTAATATTCCGGGTCACGTATCCTTGCTATCGTCTGGCAGTTACCCGCTTTCTTGGCAATGAGACAGCACAGGAGGTTAAGCTCGTCCGAATTGGTCGTCGCGATCAGGATGTCAGCATTTTTGACACCCGCTTCCCTCTGGGTTGAAATGCTCGCGCCGTTACCCTGGACGCCGAGAACGTCAATCCTTTCGGACAGGTACTTCAGCTTATCCCAGTGCCTGTCGATTATCGTTATGTCGTGACCTTCCTGATACAGATGCTCGGCCAGAGTAGCACCGACTTTTCCGCATCCCACGATTATGATCTTCATATGGTATTACCTCTTCCGGACGAAAGCGATCTTCTTTGCGCTTACAATTAAATGAGTCGGAACAAGGGACTGTCCCGACTCGTAAGTGACCGTATTCCGTCTGTATTATTTGATCGGGATCTCCGTCGAACCGATATCCGCAAATGTCGAATAATTGTCATGTACGGTTATCGTGATCGGGTTATCCGCATCCTGCAGCTTGAACGCATAGCAGCATTCAACCGACTGTCCGCCCGATACCTGCATATCCCTGTTCGCTATCTCAGCGGGAGTCTCCTTGAGGTTCGTATCCTCCGGGCAGTCCACACCGTTCTGCTTGAGGCTTGCCGGGAATACCGCATTTAGTGCGAGCGGAGTATCAGTCTTGTTCACGAACGTGAAGTATACGAACGCCACCGTATTGTTATCGGCATCCATATCGAGCCTTACGGTCGTACACGTAAGTGAAAAATCACTGTTCTCCACATTGACGCCGTTGGATGTGGTTGCCTCGCTGCCTGCAGCCGAATCCCCCGATGCCGAACTTCCGCCGTCATCTATCTTACCCTTGAGAACGAAGAACAGTATGATGAGCGCTATGAATACGACTATCTCAACCGCAAGTACTATGATACTCGTTGTATCGTTCTTCTTGCGCCTTGATGCCGAGCCGCCTCTTGAAGTGCCGCGTCCGCCTGAGGGTGCACTCCTCTGCGTATGACGTACGGGGCGCTCACGGACCTCCTCGTCCTGAAATTCAAAATCCAGATCTAAATCTCTAGGCATAACCGTCTCCTTTAAAACCTTGCTCAAAAAGTATACATTCCAAGATATTGTAGCGTTTTCAAGCGGAAAAATCAAGTAATAATCTTATTTGCGCAGTCTCGGAGCCAGAAGTGTTCCGAGTTTGAATATCGGGTTCTCGAATCTTCTCTTAACCCGGACAAGTTCTTCCCTGATCTTGATGCCCTGAGGACAGTGCGCCTCACACTTCCCGCACTTTTTGCACTGCGACGCCAACGCTCTTTCTTTCTTCATCGCCGTGCACATGAAATACTCACGTATACCGTTCGCATATCCTTCGTTATATGATGTGTTGTATGTCGAAAAGCATCCCGGTATATCGACACCGGCAGGACAGGGCATACAGTAACCGCATCCCGTGCAGCGTACCTTTATCTTGCTCTCGATCTCTTCGATGACATCGGCATACGTCTTCATATCGTCTTCGGTAAGGGAACCTTCGGTCATATCCGATGCTATGCGAATATTCTCTTTGACCATATCCATGGAGTTCATGCCCGACAGCACGGTCGTGACCTCACTCTGGTTCCACAGCCACCTGAGTCCGAACTCCGCAGCGGACCAGTTCGGAGTGCGCGTCCTTATGATCTCTTTAGCCTTCTCGGGAATCGCATTTACGAGCCTTCCTCCGCGCAGGGGTTCCATGATGATGACCGGGATTCCCTTTGATGCGGCTTCCTTCAGTCCCCTGACTCCCGCCTGCGAATTCTCGTCGAGGTAATTGTACTGTATCTGCGCGAATTCCCAGTCATATGCATGGAGTATCTTTATGAACATCTCACTCGAACCGTGATACGAGAATCCGATCCTTCTGATGAGACCTTCCTTCTTCTTGTTCTCAAGCCATTTGTCGATTCCCCTGTTTCGAAGTTCCTCCCAGGTCTCAAGATCCGGGAGCATGTGCATCAGATAATAATCGACATGATCGGTCCTAAGCCGGCCGAGCTGCTCACTAAAGCGCCTGTCGGCCTCCCCGGGACTCTTCAGGAAATAGTTCGGCATCTTTGTTGCGATGTTTATCTTATCCCTTGCCCCGATCTTCTCGAGCACTCTGCCGAACACTTCCTCGTTGCCGGGATACAGATATGCGGTATCGAAATAGTTGACACCCGAATCGATCGCGTATCTTATCTCGCGCTCGATCTCGTCGACGTCAAATCCGTTTCCCTTCTTGGGGAACCTCATGCACCCGAAGCCGAGTGCCGACAGATTGTCTTTGTTGTTAAGCTGTCTGTATCTCATATTCCGAGTCGTGCCTCCAGATCCTGTCTCAGGCTCTTTACATCGATCTTCCCGTTCGCAAGAGTCGGGAATGCCTCGTAGATTTCAATATACGACGGCATCATGAACTTTGCAAGTCTCCCTGACAGTTCCTCTTTAAACGATGTGATGTCAAATGTACCGGCGTCTTCAAAGCAGATGCAGGCCGCAACTTCCTCGCCGTACAACGGACTCGCGACTCCCATGACTTTGACATCCCTGATCCCGACAATACCCGCTATTGCGCTTTCAACCTTCGAAGGGATGATATTTTCCCCGCCCCTTATTATTATATCCTTTATCCTTCCGGACAGGCACAGGTATCCGTCGTCCGTCAGGTATCCCAGATCCCCTGTATGAAGCCATCCGTTTCCGTCAAGCGGCTGTTCCCCGGCCGGAACCTTATAGTATGCGGTCATCAGTCTGTGTCCTTTGACAAGCACCTCTCCGCTCTCATTCGTCTCTTTGTCCTCTCCCGTTTCACGGTCGACTATACGGATGTCGATATCGGCTATCGGACGTCCGACCGTTGTCCGGATATGTTCCTCATCATCCCTGACCGAAGTGATCGTTACCGGTGCCATTTCCGACAGACCATACGACGATCTGAATGTTACATCAGGAAGAAGATCGTGAAGAGTCCTGTACTGTGCGACCGGAAGAGCTGCACCGGCAACTATCGACTGCCGCAGCGACGAAAGCATTCCGGGAGCATAGTCCTTATCTCCCGTTATGCGAAGCAGCATCGTCGGGACAGAATGCATAACCGTGCACTTCTCCCTGTCTATGAGCTGCATCAGCGTCCGGGCGTGGAGGTTGTCGGGGATATATATGACGGAATCAGCCACGGCCGCCGCAAACAGGCCAGCCACAAGCGCAAATATATGAAACAGCGGGAGGATCAGACACATCCTGTCATCATCCGACAGTCTCTGGTCAATGCGGTTGATCCATGCCGCGCTTAATATGTTGTATGCCGAATGAAGCACTCCTTTCGGCCGTCCCGACGTACCCGAAGAAAAGATCATCAGCGCCACGTCATCGGGCTTCGTATCAGCCGCATCGATATCACAGTTCTCGTTAAGGCGCTCCCTTATGCCACCCGTTATCGGATACATATTCCGCGCGGGAATACCGGAGGAATCCGAGAGTATATCGAAAAAGCACGGATCATGTGAAACGGCCGGCATTTTCCCGTACACTATATAAGTCGCATCGGCTTTACGGGAGTCGGTCCCTATATCTTCGGCAAGCAGCACGGGATTAAGCAGAAGCGCTATCGCCCCGAGCCTCTGGATCGCAAAGAAAGCCATGATCCATTCGGCGCTGTTTGTTCCGCAAAGGGCAATATGACTCCGGCGGCCCGCCCCAAGTGCGGCAAGATCTTTGGCGATGATGTTTGCGCCTTTTTCGATATCAGACCATGTATAGGGTATACCGCCGTCAACGATAAATACGCGTTCCGGGAGCGTACTGACCTTTTCCGCAAGAAGATCGTTAAACGACATATTGTCATAATCAGCAGTTACAGACATTTATTCTCCGTATCCGTTGTTGATGTTGGGGAAGTAGTCATATCCAAGCGATGCAAAAGCACACGCTCCGACGGTGAGCACGACCATGAGCGTATAACACGCCGTCCTGTGGGATGCCACAAACGACCTCAGCGGATCTCCGTATTCATCATAGATCCATACGAGCAGCACTGTTAACGCCATGACTACGACCATCGATGCATAGCATACCGGTGTGTTCACGACAAACCAATCCGTCAAAGCGATGACCGTCATGATAACGTATATGATCACCGAATGAACGCAATAGAACCTGTTGATGTTTTTGGAAATGAACCCGACGCCTTTCATAACGCGTGGGGACAGTATCTTAACGGGAAAATAGCAAATGCACAGCATCGTGAAATTGCATACGAGCTGAAACATTACATCCGCGATGTTGACATAGGCCATCGACTGCCACTCATTGTAGAACCTGAGAACATGCTGATCGACCGCGATCCCTATATAGAAATATACGGCCCATATGATGACTCCCGGGATCAGCGATATCCCGTAGAACAGATCTTTGTTCTTAACATGGCAGAGTATGTCACCCAGGACCATACCGAACGCCGGATAAATCATCCAGTGAAAAAGAGGAAAGTAACTCTCCGTACCGGTAAACACGAACATACCGAAGAACTGGTCTGCAACGTAGTATCCGGTGTTTATCTTCAGCTTTAACATCATCGCGATGATGTTGAGTGCGACGGATATGGCAAATATGTGCCCGCTCTTCAGTTTCAGATAAGAAAACAGTCCCATGCATATGAAGAACAGACCCGCAAACTGGAGGATGTCACACGAAAAAGTCAGCATGCAGTGATCTCTCGCGGCCTCGTCACCGGTTACGGCATACTGTATGACATCCGGTATCGCGTACCTGAAAATGTTCAGGAGCTGCCCCGTCATAATAAGGCTTATGCCCCTCCGGACATATAAGTCCGGAGAGGCATGCCTTGAATAAACGATCCCGATCCCCATGCATATCATGAAGCCCATCGCGCCTATCGACTGCGCAAGTATATCGTCTATGATCATAAACGGTGTATGGACCTCGTAACCTGTGTACAGATCATCTATACAGTGGGTAACGATCATCATTATTATCGAAAAGGCTTTGAGAAGATCTACTTCCGGCTGCCTTCCCGTATTGATCCTCTGTGAAGAGAATATCCTGTCAGCCATGTGCTGCCTTTCTCCTCATCTTTCTCATCCTGCGCTGGTGAGCTATCAGTATGATGAAGCACGTTGCCGCAACACCGAATGCGAGGGCTGCTCCGGCAACAAGCCAGGCAATGAGGCTGTTTGTGTTCGCAACTTCTCTTGCGATCGCATATGAGCTGAACCTGTCGGTCCTGAACCTGATCTCCCTCGGATTGTCGGAAAGGTTCGGAAGTACCGAGAGTTCGCCTTCATGTACGCGGAGTATCGAATACTTTGCTCCCGCTTTGTACACATCCTCGGGTATCTCTATGACGACTTCCATGGCTGTCGGAAGTTCGGTCACCTTCGTCGTGTAACCGTCCACGGTCTTGAGCATCGTAAGGTCGAAGAACCTGACCGGCTTCTGACCGACTGCGTTCTGCATTATCTTCCTGGCATCCTCGTCCTCGGTCTCCACTCCCGTCAGACTGATAGACACATCGACATTATCGCCCTTTGCAAGCTTCGCGATCTCATCCGCAGAAAGCATCTTCTGAACAACGATGTCAAGGTTGGGGAAACTCGGATTGATCTCGTCATCGGGAGTATCCATCAGTTCCTCTTCAGTCATCTTGTTGTAATCGACACCGGTCATCTCGGGCGGCTCGAGAGCATTTACAACATGCGCACCGAGATGTCCCGTATAGAATGCCGCATCGAGTACCGGCATCGTGTCGCCGCTTTTGATCATGTCATCAACTTCCGCAGGTGATTTTCCGAGCATACGTGTTACGTCGCTGTCCGTCTGATCCCCGTCAGGATTGTCGGGCTCGGCTGTTATTCCGAGTTCCTCATCCGACGGTACATGTACATCGGTAAGATCCATCTCTTCGACATAGTTGTCTCCGCCTTCACCGTTTGCGGCTTCGTTGATGCCTATCGTGGATGTCTTCGTAGCGGTGTTGGACTCGTTCTTGGGGATAACCTTGACCTTCTCTTCCTGGGTCTTGGTTCCGCTCGATTCGGCAGACTTCCTGCCCTTCTCTGTCTGCACGAATGCAGCCGCGATCTGGTGCGCTCCCTGAACGTTTGTAAACGTATAGCTTGATATCGGTCCGACCTGAGCTCCGTCGACCGCGACGGCAAGTATCGCAAATCCTGCCTTCGGAGCGATCGTATATGTGATGCTCGACCCCTTCGGAACGTTTATCTTACCGGCGGGGGATATCGAACCTCCGGTTGTTGCGACACCCGAGGATATCTCGTATGTCACCTGTCCCTGCTGTTGGAAATTGGCCGTGATAGTATAATCCTGCTCGATCTTGCCGATCCTGTATTCCCTGTCCCTGCTTACGGCCTGGCCGTTAACATACCATCCGGTAAAATCATATCCTGCTCTCGGTGTTGCCTTGATGGTCGCGCTGTCGCCGAGACTGTATGTTCCTCCGCCCGATACGTCACCGCCGTTTGAAGGATTGACGACAAGATTGACCGTATACTTTGTCTTCTTGAACACGGCCTTAAGCGACCTGTCTACAGACAGATTCTTGAGCTTGATCTCGGAATCCCGGCTTACAATCTCGCCGTTCTCCTTCCATCCCGTAAACACGTACCCGTCATAAGCCTTGGCTTTTATTGTTGCGGTATCGCCGCAATTGTATGTTCCTCCTCCGGATACCTTTCCTCCGTCGGAATCATTGACATCAAGACTGACCTTAACGGTATTCCTTTTAAACCGTGCCTCAACCTTCATGTTTGACTGTATATTGCTGATCGTATAGTTTGTGGATTGAGACGCGTTCTGGTTGTCCATGAACCATCCTGTGAACACATAGTTCGGATTCGGTATTGCCGATACCGTGACCGATCCGCCCTTCTTGACGGCTCCTCCGCCGCTAACTCTTCCGCCATCGGAAGGATTGGCCGATACGTCAACATTATAGCTCCCCTTCTGGATCGTTACCGACGCATAATCTTTTATTGAAGGATCTTCCTTACTCGTTGCGATGACTGTGCAACTGGTAGCAGTCTCATCATCGGGAACGTTGAGAACACCGTTGTTTATCGTGCTCTTACGAACATCTCCGGACAGACTCCAGAGCACCGTGGGATCATATGATCCCGTACCTCTTACGTCAGCTGTAAATTCCCAGGTCGATCCGGTTGATACAACAACATGGGACGGGCTGATCTCTACGGATGATACCCCTCCTGCCGGCTTAGCCGATACCGAACCCTTAACCCAGACCCCTAAGGCTTTGGAAAACGAGGGGTCGGTCTTGGCTCCGAACAGGAACAGAGCATCGTAGTTTCCTGCACTGAGGGACGAGTTCATTGACAGTAAGAGCTTACCCGCATCGCCGGGCTCATAATGGGTCTTGTCTCCTTTTACGGTAAGCGAAAATGCACCGTCGGGATCACCGTTCTTGGTTGTGATAAGATCAAATGCATTGGCCCCCGTATTGATAACATATATTTCGATGTCGTCTCTCTGGGTACCTACTCCTGCAGTACCGAAATCTATCGATGATACCGGCGAACCGCTCATCGTGACAGCGAGCGAATAGTCGCTGGCTGCTTCCTCGGCTGCTTTCTTTGCGGCTTCTTCCGCTGCTTTCCTTGCTGCTTCCGCCTCCTCTTCAGCCTTCCTTGCTGCTTCTTCCGCGGCCGGATCAGGAGTGGGCGTCGGGTCCGGGGTCGGATCCGGGGTCGGATCCGGTTCCGGAACGTCAGTAGGTTCCGGTGTCGGATCAGGCGCATCGGTAGGTTCCGGATCAGGATCATCCTCCTCGTAACCTCCGCCTTCCTCTTCGGAATAATCACCGGCTCTTACGATCATCGTGATCCCCGCGATATCAGACGCAAAGATCGTCAGTGAGAGCGTGATAGCAATGATAAGTGAGATTGTCTTCTTCATAGCTGTAGTTCTCCTATTATGGGATTATGAAATTATGTTACGGGGGTATTATAAAAACAGATGTGTCACAAAAATGTCACATTAGTCTCCCCTTGTTTATACTCCAAACGTTAGACTACCATATATTGCGGTCTTTGTCAAAGGGAAACACTATTCGTGAGATGATATAAAAAAACACCGGGCTATTTAGCCCGGTGAAGAAGTTCGTGTTCGCGACCTTCGATTATATCTTCCCATATACGCCCGATAAGCGGATTCTCATCGGTGTATCGTATGCTTGAGAGCTGGTCTACCTGATAGATACCGTCCATTCTCGCGGATCTTGTCTTGGGTCCCATCGGAACCGGCTGGCCTCCGCCGAGTATACAGCCGCGTCTGCATGCCATGACCTCGACAAAATCATACTGCGCCTTACCCGCTTTGATATCATCGAGAAGATTTGCCGCATTCTTGAGGCCGTGCACAACGGCTATCTTTATCTGCCTGTCTCCGAGAGTCACGGTAGCCTCCTTGAATCCCTGCTTGCCGCGGATTCCGGAATACTTGATGTTCTCAAGAGTCGTGTGATCCTTGTCATCAGCCAGATGTCTCAGTACCGCTTCCGTAACACCGCCGGTGATGCCGAATATCGACGCACCGCCCGATGCCATCGAGAACGGCATGTCACATGCTTCGCTGTCAAGCGTCTCGAACTTGATGCCGACCTGTTTGATCATTCGGATGATCTCCTGCGTCGTGATGACTATATCAGTGTCCTGACGTCCGTTCGTATGATTGTCGGGACGCAGTATCTCATCCTTCTTGGCCGTACACGGCATTATCGCGACTATATATGTTGTCTTGCCTTCCTCTTTGTCCTTTTCGGCAAAGTATTCCTTTATCACCGGAGAGAACATTCCCATCGGCGAGCGGCACGTGCTGACGTTATCCGCAAACTCGGGATACTTGTTCTCGCAGAACTTCACCCATCCCGGACAGCACGAAGTGAACATCGGGAGCTTTCCTCCGTTCTTCAGTCTCTCGGCGAATTCCTTGGACTCTTCTATGACTGTCAGATCAGCGCCGAAGTTCGTGTCGTACACTTCGTCGAATCCCATGATCCTGAGAGCTTTGACAAGCTTGCCCATCGCATTCTCGCCCTTGGGGAGATTGAACTTGTCACCGACGGCCACCCTGACGGCCGGTGCTATCTGGGCTACAACCCTCACGTTCGGATCCTCTATCGCATCCCATACTTCGGTAACGTTCGTTCTGACCGATATGGCTGCGGTCGGGCATACGACCGCACACTGTCCGCAGCCGACACAGTCGGTGTCGCACAGATTTTTGCCGAAGGCAGGGGTGATCTGCATGTTCGAGCCCCTGTGGGCAAAATCGATAGCCCCGATCCCCTGATTTTCCGAACAGGTCCTGACGCAGTCCCCGCAGAGTATGCATTTGTTCGGGTCCCTGACGATACAGTTGCTGCTCATGTCGATAGGTAGCGATTCCTTCTTGTTGAGGAACCTGACCGCATGCACGCCGACACGGTACGCCAGGCTCTGCAGTTCGCACATCCCGTTCTTCGTACAGGTCGTGCAGTCTCTGCAGTGTGATGACAGCAGCAGCTCGATTATGAGCTTTCTGTACTGCTGCAATTTCTTGGTGTTCGTGTGGATCACCATCCCGGGGCGCGGCTGCTCGGAGCACGATGCGAACATCTTGCCCTTCTCGTCCTCGACCATGCACATCCTGCACGCACCGTAGATCGACAGATCCGAATGGTAGCAGAACGTGGGGATGTCTATCCCGGCTTTCCTTATAAGAGAGAGGATATTCTTCTCGTCTTCTATCGGCACCTTGATGCCGTCAATCGTCATATAATCCATTTAAGATCCTCCTGAGAGTCCTGAGAGTTGCGTGATCTGCACCCTAGCCCAGCGATATCGCCGAGAACGGGCAGTTATCGGCACATGCTCCGCATTTGATACATTTACTCTGATCTATGGAATACGGGCTCTTGAGCTCACCCGTGATCGCACCTACCGGGCAGTTTCTCGCACACTTGCTGCATCCCTTGCACAGAGCGGGATCGATCGTGTAGTTTGAGAGTGCCTTACACGTTCCGGTACGGCACTTCCTGTCGCGGACATGCTCCTCATACTCATCGCGGAACACCCTTAAGGTCGACAGTACAGGCAGTGCCGCAGATTTGCCGAGTCCGCAAAGAGCCGTATCGGTGATCGCCCTGCCGAGTTCCTCGAGAAGATCGAGCTGCTCCATTGTTCCGCGGCCGGCGACGATGTCTTCAAGTATCTCAAGCATCCTCATCGTTCCCTCACGGCACGGAACGCATTTGCCGCACGATTCGTTCTGGGTGAAGTTCATGAAGAACCTCGCGACCTCTACCATGCACGTATCCTCATCCATGATAACGAGTCCGCCCGAACCGATCATCGCACCGCGCTCCTTGAGCGAGTCGAAATCAAGAGGTACATCCAGATCCGCGGATATGAGACATCCGCCCGAAGGACCGCCTATCTGGACTGCCTTGAACTGCTTGCCGTCCTTGATGCCTCCGCCGATGTCGTATATTATCTCGCGGAGCGTCGTTCCCATCGGCACCTCGATAAGTCCGGTGTTATTGATGCTTCCCGTGACCGCAAACGCCTTCGTTCCGGGGCTCTTCTCGGTTCCGATCGAATGATACCAGTCGGATCCGTTCATGACTATCATCGGAACGTTAGCATATGTCTCGACATTGTTAAGGACAGTCGGTTTGCCGAACAGACCCTGCTCGACCGTACGCGGCGGCTTGGTCCTGGGCATTCCCCTCTCGCCTTCTATCGATGCGGTAAGAGCACTTCCCTCGCCGCACACGAATGCACCGGCTCCCTTATTGATATGGAGCCTGAACGAAAATCCCGAGCCGAGTATATCATCACCGATCAGCCCCGCCGCCTCGGCCTGGGCTATCGCGATCCTAAGTCGCGATACCGCGAGCGGATACTCCGCACGGACATATATGTAACCTTCATGGGCACCGACTGCATACGCCGCGATGATCATACCCTCGATCATCTTGTGAGGATCGCCTTCCATGACCGATCTGTCCATGAAGGCGCCCGGATCTCCCTCATCACCGTTGCAGACGATGTATCTTATCTTCTCTTCCTGGCGGGCGACCTGCTTCCACTTGTAACCCGTCTGGAATCCGCCGCCTCCGCGTCCGCGAAGGTTTGAATCGTATATAACGTTTATGACCGCTTCGGGCGTCATCTCGAAGAGCACCTTTTCAAGCGCCTTGTATCCGTCAAAAGCAAGAGCCTCCTCGATATGTTCGGCCCCGATACGTCCGCAGTTTTTAAGGACAAGGCGCATCTGCTTGGCATAGAACGGTATGTCCTCCTGGGCGGGATAGGTCTGGCCGTTCATCTTGTAGAGGAGCCTCTCGACGGGTTTCCCGCCAAGCACGGTCGTATTGTATATCTCCTCGCAGTCCTCCGGCTTGACTTTGATATACAGATAATTGTACGGCTCTATACGTACGAGCGGTCCCATCTCGCAGAAGCCGTGACATCCGCTCTTCTGTACATCCGTTTTATCATGTGCCGCCTCGGGTCCGAACACTATCTCGGCATTCGGCGTTGTGCCGCACAGTTCGCACATCTTCTCGTATATCTTCTGTGATCCGCCCGCAAGACATCCGGTGCCGGCACATATGAGTATACGGCACTTGATGGACGCAACTCTCTCTTCGGACTGCTTTCTGACTGCCGCAAGATCTTCGCGTGATGATAACCTGTTCATGCTTCATCCTCCCTGATCTTCCTGATCGTCTCGGTAACCTTGTCGGGCGTCATCGCCGGATG
>JAFZRD010000082.1 GCA_017620055.1 Lachnospiraceae bacterium | reverse complement strand
TCGCAAAGCGCAAAGCAGACTTCCGGTTTATCACCCGGCTTAAGTGATTTTCTCTGGTTACCGAACTTCGTCTGAAGAGCGACCCACTCGATGTAGTGCTCGTCAAGCATCGGGTGCTCGACCGAACCGATCTTAACGGTCACCTTTGATCCGTTTACTTCAACTACCGGAACGTGCTTTTCAAGTGATGCATCGACAGTGCCGGGGACCATCTCGGTCATCGGCTGTCCGCAGCATATGATCGGAACCCCCGTTCCCTTTACGATCGCAACGATCTGTCCGCAGTGTTCGCATCGATAAAACTTCATTTCCATAATGCCTTCCTCCTTGTTCTTAAATGTGATATCGTTACCTGTCTTCTTTGCCGCCGATCTCTTCTATATCGTAAGGAACCGACTGATATACGTAATAATTGAGCCAGTTTGTATATAGGAGCTGTCCCGTCGATCTCCAGTTGACGACCGGCGGTTTTGACGGATCATCATCCGGGAAATAGTTCTTCGGTATCTCGGGATCTAGTCCCTTGGCAAGATCCCTGTTATACTCGTTCGCAAGCGTATCCGAATCATATTCGGCATGGCACGTTACAAAGAACTTCTTTGAATCCTCGGTCTTGACTATCGTCACCCCGGCCTCATCGGAATCGGCCATGAGTTCGAGTCCCGGTACCGAAAGTATCTGTTCGTGTGTAACATATATCTCCCTTGACTGCGGTGCATGAAATACATCGTCAAATCCCCTGAAGAGAGGTGATGTCGGCTTCAGGACTTTATGCTCATATATGCCCGACAGCTTCTTATCATAGAACTTGTGCTTTATACCGTAGAAATAATAAAGCGCCGCATATGCTCCCCAGCACAGATAATACGTGCAGTGAACGTGCTTCTCGGACCATTTCATTATCGCGCACAGCTCGTCCCAGTATGCCACATCCTCGTATTTAACATGCTCGAGCGGTGCCCCGGTTATTATCATTCCGTCAAACTTCCGGTCACGTACTTTATCGAACGTCGTATAGAAACTGTCAAGGTGTGTTACATCCACGTGCGTCGGCGTGTAGCTGGCCGTCTGCAGCAGTTCGATGTTCACCTGGAGAGGTGAATTGGAAAGCTTTCTTAAAAGCTGCGTTTCCGTCACTTCCTTCGTCGGCATCAGGTTGAGGATCAGAACGTTCAGCGGACGGATGTCCTGATGCATCGCCCTGAATTCCGTCATCACGAATATGTTCTCATTTTCAAGTATCGCCTGTGCCGGCAGTGAATCCTGGATCTTGATCGGCATTTTACTACTCCTTCATCCGTTAAGATATTCCTTTATAAAATCATCCTCGGAGATTATCGCCACCCCGAGTTCTTTGGCTTTTTTGTTCTTCGATGAATTCGAAGTCACGTCGTTGTTGATAAGGCATGTCGTGTTGCCGCTGACACTCCCCGCGACCTTGCCTCCCATGCTCTCTATAATATCCTTAAGCTCATTACGGCTAGCATAATTGTGTAGAGACCCCGTTATTACGAACGTCTTACCCGAAAGCTTCGATCCTTCTTCAGATATCTCAGGCTTTTCAAGAGTCAAGCACTCAAGCAGATCATCGAGCACACGTGAGTTCTTCTCATCCTCAAAGAAGTCCGCGATACTCTTTGCTATAACTTCTCCGATCCCGTCAATCGCAGACAGTTCTGATACATCGGCATGTCTGATGCGCTCAGGGTCATGATCGAAATGCCTGCACAGGACCTTCGCGTTCGACAGTCCGACATTCGGGATTCCGAGGCTGTATATCACCCGGACAAGAGTTGTCGTGCGGCTCTTTTCTATACTGTCGGTCATGTTCTCGAATGATTTTACCCCGAAACCGTCCATCGCACATATCTCTTCACGGAACCTGCCGAGCTTGTATATATCGGCAAATTCACGTATCATGCCTCTTGCGATGAACTTCTCGAGAGTCGCTTCGCTCATGCCGTCGATCTGCATCGCATCGCGGCTGACGAACAGAGTGAAGCTCTTGATCTTCTTGGCGCTGCAGTCTTTGTTCGTGCACACGAGTGTCTTGGTATCATTATCATTCATGACAACCGCACTGCCGCCGCATGCCGGACACTTGTCGGGTATGTGAAGATCTCCGCTTCTCGTCAGGTTATCGGCGATCTGCGGTATGATCATATTGGCTTTGTAGACTGTGATCGTATCCCCGATACCGAGTCCGAGTGACTCAATAACGCTCAGGTTATGAACGCTGGCTCTTGATACCGTTGTGCCTTCTAGTTCGACCGGCTCGAACACCGCCACCGGATTAATGAGTCCTGTCCTCGACGGGCTCCACTCTATCTCCAGAAGCTTTGTCTCCCTCACTTCATCGGCCCATTTGAACGCTATCGAATCGCGCGGGAACTTGGCGGTCCTTCCGAGCGATGCCGAATAAGCAAGATCGTTAAGTGTCAGCACAAGTCCGTCGGACGGAATGTCATTATCCTCTATCGCCGAAGCAAAGTACGCGATCCTGTCAAGTATCGTATCCGGAGTGACCTTATGGTATTCAACCGTCTCGAATCCCTGTTCCTTAAGAAAATCAAACTGTGCGGATCTTGCGTTATGAAAATCAACTCCGTCGGCGCTTACAAGATTAAACGCATAAAACCTGACGTGCCTCTTCGCCGTAACGGCACTTGAGAGCTGGCGTACGGAGCCGGAACAAAGATTTCTCGGGTTCTTGTATTTGCCGTCCGCCTCCGGGATCGACTCGTTGATCTTCTCGAAATCCTTATAACCGATGACTGCTTCACCCCTTAGGATAAGGGTGCCTTTATAAGGTATCGATGCAGGGAGGTTTACGAATGTCTTCGCATTGGCCGTGATCACTTCGCCGATCTCGCCGTTGCCTCTTGTTACGGCTTTTATAAGCTGTCCGTTTTCGTAAGTCAGAACGATCGTCAGTCCGTCCAGTTTCCATGACAGAAGTGCTTCCTGACCGTTCAGCCAATCCCTGAGAGCTTCCCTGTCTTTTGTCTTATCAAGCGACAGCATCGGTGACGCATGTCTCTCCTTCGGAAGCTCGGCAACCGATTCGTAACCTACCGACTGTGTCGGACTGTTGGCAAGAACAATACCCGTTTCCTTCTCGAGCGATACAAGCTCGTCATAGAGCCTGTCATATTCGAAATTGCTCATCACTTCCCGGTCTTCGGCATAATATGCCCGGGACGCGTCATTTAATATCCCGACCAGTTCATGAATTCTTGCGGATCTGTCCATATACTCTCCTTTTAAGCTCCGCCAGTTCTTCCTTCTCAAGTTCCCTGTAAGAGCCCGGCTCCATATCCCCGAGCTGTATGTTCTCGATTCGGACGCGCTTTAGGAATCTGACATGATAGTCAAACGCACGGCACATCCTTCTTATCTGCCTGTTGAGTCCCTGCCGCAGGGTTATCGTAAACGTCACGTCCGATATTTTGCGTACCGAACATTTCTTCGTCGTAACGCCCAGATCCGGGAGAAATACACCTTTTTCCATAGATGAGATGAACTCATCCGTAAGCGGTTTGTTGACCCTGACGAGATATTCCCTCTCATGACCGTTCGCCCCGCGCATCAGAAGCTGCATGAGGTCACCGTCATTTGACAGAAGGAGCAGTCCTTCCGAATCCTTATCAAGTCTTCCGCAGTACGTTACCCTGACCGGATAACGTATGAAATCCATTATGTTGTTCTCTTCACGCTTCTCGGCGGTACATACTATACCGGCGGGCTTATAGAATGCAAGGTAGGCCTTGGCCTCGGGACCGGATATCTTCTTTCCCGATACGCTCACTTCATCCGCCCCGGACACTTTTGAGCCGTTTGTCGCAACCGCTCCGTTTATCAGCACCTTCCCGGCCTCAACGAGCTTGTCAGCCTCGCGTCTGGAACACACCCCCGCTTCGGCCAGATATTTGTTTATCCTTGTTCCTTCGTCCATACCGTCCCCGACTTGAAACTAAAGCCCCATAAACCGATGTTTACGGGGCTTTGATCACTTATCGCCGCATAACGTCTACTCTACATAATCAGCTTTAACGTATGCTTCCTCACCTTTGTATTTGATCTTGCACCATCCGCCTGAAAGCTCGATGAGTTCGAACTGCTCTCCTCTGTAGGCCGTTGAGATCTTCTCTCCTGTCTCGGATGCGGATTTGCGCACATTGACGTTTTCCTTGACGGTGATCTTGTCACCCGGCTTGAGATTGGATGCAGCGGATGAAGCGCCCTCGCTCTCTCCGCCTTCGGATGAAGACTCTTCGACGGGCTCGAGGAACTCACTCTTGATATAAGCCTCTTTGCCGTTATAGTCTATCTTACTCCAGCCGTTCTCCATCTTCTCGTATCTGGTATAAACATCGCCGGTCTTCGTCTTGCCGATGCTCTCGGAATCGGTACTTGCCGATGCGCGGATATTGACGTTATCGCTTGTACATTTGACCTGGCTTGCTGATGCAGCCTGTGCTTCAGCCTGTGCTGCCGCCTCTGCTTCCGCTGCCTCCTCGAGATCCTTCTGCTGCTTGGCGGAAAGTATCTCCTGGGCATCCTTGTTGATCTCATCCTTGAGGGAGCTTGCAGCCTGTGCAAGCGCCGGATCGGATTCAAGCGCCGAATTGTAATCAAGTTCGATCTTGTTGATCAGCTCGGCAAAATCCTTCTGCGCAACAAGTTCAAGAATATATGCTTCCTCATCGGCCGTAAGACTCTCCGAATTGATGTAAAGCGAACCCGAATCGTTCCTGCACACATACAGAGATATGAGTGCCGGAAGCGGTGTCGTCTGTCCGTTTATCAGAAGGTCATATGTCGCGAGCAGGAAATACGAGTTCTCTGCCGGACCCTTCTTGGTGTATACGTTGTAATCGGTGTAATTGCCGACATATTTTGCCTGCGCTTCGTAGAACGCCTTCATGTCATCCGAAAGTGATGACGACAGGGATGCCATCGTAACGGTATCACCCGTACTCATAGCACCAAGATACGAAGAAACGAGCGAGTTGACATCCGCATATGCGTTCTCCTCGTACTTGTCCTTCGGAACCTCGACCGTCGTCTCAAGTTCGGGGATGGTCGACGCTGTATCCTCATCACTGTCATCTTTATGCGAACTTCTGCTCCATACAACGATGAGCACGACAACAAGCGCTATAAACAAACCGCCTATTATGAAATAGCGGTAATTTCTCGTGATATACTCCTTTAAACCTCTTCTAGCCATAAATACAAACCTCTTCAGTTTCTTTGCGGAAGATGCGGAAGACCAATGCACCCGAGAGGATTCGAACCCCCGACACGCGGCACCGGAAACCGCTGCTCTATCCACTGAGCTACGAGTGCATATCGGGAATTTTGCGCGAGAGCACAAAAATACCCGATTTCACACGTATTTTACTATACCATAGGGTCCTTAAAATATCAATACTCCATCATCCGCCGAGTACAGATAGGCGTGATCGGAAAGAACATCGTCGGGCCCGAGCTGGGTTTCGTTCACTTCCCTTATCATGCGGTTGATATCGACCGATCTGTCCGTCGAAGTTCGACCCAGAAGGATCAGCTCATGTACCGAACTCGGGATTATGTAGTAGTCCCCGCCTATGACCCTGTGATACTCCATAAGTTTGTCCTTCATTGTAAGGACCGAAGCGCCGTTTAACATCTTTCTGTTCGTGGCAACATACATCGGAAAATCATCACGGTCGGAACTGCTCTTTCCAAGAGACGTATTTCCCATCGATTCGAGAACATCAAGTATATGCCTTATCGTGAATCCGTCATGATCATGTGTATTCTTCTTGGCCGTCATGAGCACCGTTTCCGGATCGATCCCCCACATCCGGCAGTGCTCGTGTCTGACCATGATGATCCCGTTGCCGATCTTCCTGTCATTGACCCTCACATAGGCTACTATGGCAAGATCCAGGTACTCCTCGTAAGGCACCTCTTCGAGAAAATCACGGTTCGACGATCTGTTGATGAGCTTTATGAACAGTCTCTCCTTAACCGAATCGAAATCCTCG
>JAFZRD010000081.1 GCA_017620055.1 Lachnospiraceae bacterium | reverse complement strand
GTACGACGTTAAGGTCTATGGACGAAGCGGCAAGGATCTTTTTAACTGATTCGAAGTGCTGCTGTGCAAGTATCTCCGTTGGAGCCATGATGGCGCTCTGATGACGGTTTAATGAAACCATGACGGCGGCAAGGATCGCAAGTATGGTCTTGCCCGATCCGACATCGCCCTGTACAAGCCTTCTCATCGAACGAGAAGATGACAGGTCTTTTTTTATCTCCTCCCATACTTTAAGCTGTGCACCGGTCAGCCGGTAAGGAAGCTTTTCGATGATCCTGTTACACTGCGCAACTTCCATTATCCCGAAACTGTTTGACGCGGCTTCGCTTTCTCCCTTGAGAAGACGGAGCCGGAGTATGAACGCGAGGAACTCATCATAAACGAGAACATTGCGGGCTTTGACAAGCGTTTCCTCATCTTTCGGGAAATGCATGTCATATACTTCGCTTTTGACCGTGCTTCCGAGAAGATCGAACGATTTTCTTATCGTGGACGTGACAGCATTGTTTGACAGGCCCTTTGTGAGTGAATAAACCGGATTGATACATCCAAGGAGTTTATCATACTGATCTTTTGTAAATATCTGAGGCTGTGCGATATGATAATGATCTCCCTCGACAGAGAGAATACCTCTGAAAACATAGGAGCTTCCCTGCTTTAACGATTTGGTGAGATACGGCATGTTAAACCATGTCGCCGTTACATACATACCGTTTGCGGATAACTTGGCGGTTACTATCGACAATTTCCGGACTCTTCGCATAAGAGGCCTTGAGACGATCATGGCTTCAAATGCCTGGATCCTGTCACATTCAAGCGACTCCCCCGCCGTGATTTTTTCATAAGTGATATAATCCCTCGGGAAATAAAAAAGAGCATCCTCCACAGTGTCGATACCGAGGACACTGTAAAGTGATGCGCTTTTTTCACCTATGCCTTTTAAAGCGGTAAGTTCGGTCATATCATTCTACCGAAACTATGTAATAGTATATCGGCTGTCCACCCGGATGGAGTTCAACCGACATATCGGGATACTTTTTCTCCACGTTTGCGGCAAGATCGTTCGCCATCTCCTCGTCCACTTCGTCTCCGAAGTAAATACTGATTATCTCCGATTCATCATCGACCATCCTGTCAAGCATGTTCATCGTTGTCTCTTCAACGACACTTCCGACAGACAGGATCTCGTGATCACCGATACCCATTATATTGCCTTTTTTGATATCCATGCCGTTTATGGACGTATCCCTTACGGCATATGTGACCTGACCGGTCCGAACATGCGAGATCGCATCGAGCATGGCACTCTCATTGTCGGCAACCGAAGCATCATTCATATATGTGATGAGAGCGGTTATTCCCTGAGGTATCGTCTTCGTCGGAATAACAATTATCTGTTTGTCCTCAACAAGATACTGCGCCTGATTAGCCGCAAGTATGATGTTCTTGTTATTCGGAAGGATGAAGACATTCTTTGCATTGACTTTATCAATTGCGTTTATCATATCATCCGTCGAAGGATTCATCGTCTGACCGCCGGTGATCAGATAATCGACCCCGAGGCTTGTGAATATCTCATCAAGTCCCTTACCGCATGATACCGCAACAAAACCCATCTCTTTCTCGGGCTCTTTCTTAACGGTTACTTTTACAGCTTCTTTAGCGGCAACATTTTCCGCCTGTTTAACGGGCTCGGAAGCGGCAGGTTCGATCGAAGGCTTCTTCTCCTCTGCGGAGGTTTCTTCGAGAACGGGTGTTATTTCATCCTTGTCCCAGGGTTTGACCGTAACATCATCTATCGTTCCGAACGACAGACATTTTGAGATTATCCTTCCGGGCTCTTCGGTGAACACCGATACTTTGAGAACATCGCCGTTATCGGAAAGCTTTGCTCCGGTACCGTACTCATCGAGGTATTCCGAAAGCGTTGCACAGCTCTCCTCATCAAAAGAAGTCTTTTTAAACACCGACAGAACGGTCTCGTATGTGATTATCTTCTCTTTAACTGAAGCACCGGTTGAAGGTTTGGATCTTGTAAAGACAACATCAGCATCTTCGCCTGAATATGCGGCATATCCGCCTTTTAATATCTCAAGAAGACCCTGTCCGCCGGAATCCACAACTCCGGCTTCCTTCAGTACGGGAAGCATATCGGGCGTCTTTTCGAGCACCTCCTCGGCGTGAAGGATTATCTCTTTGAAATATGTGTCAAAATCTTCTGTATGAGCATTTATCGCAAGAGCTTTTTCGGCAACACCTTTTGCGACGGTAAGTATCGTTCCCTCTTTCGGCTTCATAACGGCTTTGTATGCCGTCTCAACCGCTTTCTGGAGCGCCGATGTGAATATATCCATATCAAGTTCTTCCGATTCCTTTATGATCTTAGTGAATCCGCGGAACAACTGTGACAGGATAACACCGGAGTTACCTCTGGCGCCGCGAAGTGATCCCGAAGAAATGGCCTTTGAAAGGGTAGCCATGTTCATATCACCTATAGCCTCGACCTCGTTAACGGCCGACATGATCGTAAGTGACATGTTGGTACCCGTATCTCCGTCAGGAACCGGGAATACGTTAAGTTCGTTTATTATCTCTTTTTCAGATTCAAGTCTTTTTGCACCGGCCAGAAACATCTTGGACAATGTCGCGGCATCGATCTTGTTTGACTGCAACTTTTTATCCTCCTTTGTACCGCTTTGATCAGTCGATCACGCGGACACCTTCAACATAAACGTTTATCTTATCGATCTCAAAGCCGGTAAACTCTTCAACTTTGTATTTGACGTTATTGACAAGATTGGCCGCAACGGCTCTTATATTCACGCCGTAGCTGACGATCACGTGAAAATCGAGGACCAGTTTGTTCTTGACCATTTCAACATTGATACCTCTTGTCAGATTCTCTTTCTTGAGCATCTTGGCTATTCCGTCGGACATGGATACAGCCGCCATACCAACTATGCCGAAACACTCTACGGCAACGCTGCCCGCATACTGCGCGACAACATCAACATCGATTATCAGATTCCCTGAACCTGTTGCCAAAGCTTCCTTCATACTGGAAAACCTCCTTTATGATCAACCAAGCATTGCTCACGTTATACTTTTGAGCGCGAGCGTATATATTATACACGTAAAAACAGCCGATGGGAACAGTAAAATTACCCGTATGTTCAAACTAATGCTTGCAAACGGTATTAACATTTGTTAAAATACCGATGTTGCGTAAAAATACATTGATTTTATCATAGATGTTGTTTAGGAGGTTTTATTATGGCTAAATGTGATATCTGCGGTAAGGGCGTACATTTCGGAAACAATGTGAGTCACTCGCACAGAAGATCAAACAGAATGTTTCACGCAAACGTTAATCGTGTTAAATGCATGGTAAAGGGAACACCCACCACTCTCCATGTTTGTTCAAGATGCCTCAAGTCCGATAAGGTTGAGAGAGCCTGAACCGATCGAAATTAAAAGAACCTCTTTCGAGGTTCTTTTTTTTTATTCTTCCGGATTTGTTGCCTTTATAACATCCTCGTCCGATATCTTTGATTCTTTCTTTGCCGTGATCTTGTTCATGATCTCAGGCACCATATCTATGATCTTAGTGATCGAATCCTGATTCTTGATGCTCACTACCCTTGTTGAATTGTTCTGGACAACAAGGACCGCAGTCGGAGTCATCTTGCCCGTCAGTCCTCCCGCACCGTTATCCTTCTTGTCACCGCGGAATGTTCCGGCGCCGACGCCGAATGAAACATCAACAAAAGGTATCAGTATTGTATCACCGACGGTTACAGGTTCACCGACGACCGTTTTGCTCGAAAGAAATCCTTCCATTCCGTCGAGAAGTGAATTGACGACTGAATTAAAACTGCTCTCTGCCATGATTGAATGTCCCTCCGTAGTACTGTTTATGATCTTTGCGAATGCTTTTTATACAGACGCCACATTCGCCTGCAGTCCTTGTCAAAATAGATCCGCACAAAATATGCAACAGGCGTGATCAGTGAAAAATGTCCTTTGATCTTAATATCTCCGTATATATCCGGATTCTCGAAATCCGGCTCAAGACGAAGTTTCCTCGGTAGAGTCGGATATATGATCGACAGGAATACGAGTATCTTGCCGAGCGTTGCCGGATCATCCGAACCGAAATGTATGTATCCCGCTATCTTCCTCGGTGCGATCTTCTTAAGAAGACGGATCACCTTTGTTTTGATAAGCTCGAAAGCATCCCTGTTCCTCGTATCGTTTATCATTCTGTCCCAGAACCGGATGTCCTTGCGAACTTTTTCGTATTTGGAAGACAAACTCTCGTATTTGGAAACCAGCTTGTCTATAAATTCTTCGATCCTGCCTTTTTCGGTGTCGGCGTGATCCTCTTCTTCAAACGGGTCCTCGTTCCAGTCTATCGTATAATCATCGGGTCCCGGTATATCCTGTGAAATATCCTCTTCATGCACTTCTTCATGTAT
>JAFZRD010000080.1 GCA_017620055.1 Lachnospiraceae bacterium | reverse complement strand
GTTTATGAACCTCTCTCCTTCCTCTTCCTGCCACGGATCCTTTGAAAAACAGATGTGATCCATCGCGATGTTCATTATCGTCCTGTACGCATCCGAGTAATACCAGTCATGCTTGCCCCAGATCTCGCCACCCTTTTCGTACGGCGTACCATCGAAATATGAGTACTCCGCACACAGACCGCTCACCTTATGACACGCATTGTGAAGAAATCTCCGGCTCGCGGACGCGGCCTCGGCGTAAAACGCCCTATCCGAGGGGTTCGCCCACTTGGAAAACAGTTCGTAGAAATGAGGCAGATGGTATGAAGGGTCGGAAAAATCGACCTCGGTGATAAAGCGGATCAGGTGATTTTCGCGGTCAAACATACCTCGGCCGACCTTTTCGTCTCCCTCCCTGATCATATCATGAAGGAGGTCTCTTGCCTCGCGGCCGTAATCAAATATGCCTTCGCCGTCGCCCCAGCGGTGGGATGCAAACAGGAGTGCCATCGCGAAATACTCTTCGCCGTCGGGTGCCGGACCATTTGCGTTCTTCTTTCCGTCAAGGCTGTTCGACCAGCAGAAGAATCCTCTGTTCGGACCTTCGTTCAGGTACATGTTGGTCCTTGCCCATTTCCAGATCCGGTCGAATTCCTCTTTGCGGTCCATCTGAACGCACATCATCATACCGTAAGACATGCCTTCGGTCCTGGCATCAATATTGCCGGTGTCGACAATATAACCCATATCGTCACCGGCAGTATGATATATTCTCTCTTCTTCCGAGCCGTAAAACAGGGTATCGAATATCTGCGACAGGCGCTCATTTACATCCCTGTCCGAATACCCCGCGCGCTCGAAGAAGTTTACGTATATTCCGTTAAGACTTGATGCTGTAATTCCCACTTTATTCACTCTTTAACGCCGCCGATCGTAAGACCGGTAACGAAATATCTCTGAAGGAACGGGTACAGACACACGATCGGGAGCATGGTCACAACGGTCGTTGCCGCACGTATCGTGACCGGGGTGATCGTTGCCGCGCCGTTCTTGGCGTTCTCCGCGCTTCCGCTCTGCTGCATGACGGATGACAGCAGCTTCATCAGTTCGTACTGAAGTGTCGTGTATTCCGTCTTCATTCTGTTATAGAGCATCGCGTCAAACCATGAGTTCCACTGCCATACGGCAATGAACAGCGCGATCGTCGCATACATCGGTTTGCACAGCGGCGAGATGATCTTGGAGAATATCGTCCAGTATCCCGCACCGTCAAGCTGAGCCGACTCCTCGAGACTCTCCGGGATACCTTCCATGTATGTTCTCATGACGAGCATATTGAACGCACTTATCATTCCGGGGATCCAGTAAACGTGGAATGTTCCTGTCAGTCCCAGGTTCTTGTACAGGAGGAATACCGGGATCAGTCCGCCGTTAACGTACATCGTGATGACCCAGAAAAGCGACAGTCCGGATTTGAACAGGAATCTCTTACGGCTGACAACGAACGCAAGGAGCGCATTTGCTATAAGCGAGGTTATCGTAGCCAGAACCGTCCTTCCGACCGTGATCCTTGCACCGACCCAGATGTTCTGCATGGCAAGGACCGTCTTGTAGTTCTTCATCGAGAATTTTCTCGGCCACAGGTATATGCCTCCGCGGACCGCATCGATACCGTCATTGAATGAGAGCACTACCGTGTTCACAACGGGATAAAGGGTGACTATGACAAATGCCAGAAGGAAAACGAATACTATCACCGAGAAGATCTTGTCGCCAAGTGTTCCTCTGACTCTGTAATGATGTTTAACATTCTCGTTCATTATGCGCCCTCCTTCCCTAGAATAATCTCTGCTCGCCATACTTCTTCGATATGGCGTTTGCAATGACTATGAGCAGAATGGAAACGGCACTCTTAAAGAGACCCGCTGCGGTACCGAGCGAATAGTCGTTCTGGGAGATACCCCATTTGAGGACGTAGATATCGATCGTCTGTGATACCGACTGGACCAGTCCGTTTCCGAGAAGGTACTGAACTTCGAATCCGGCATTCAATACGTTACCGACATTCATGAGAAGAAGTATCATAAATGTGGGTTTGATACCGGGAAGTGTTATATATCTGATCTTCTGTAACCTGTCCGCACCATCGATCGACGCTGCCTCATAAAGACAGGGATCGATCGCCGTGATGGCGGCGAGATAGATTATCGCATTCCATCCGGTCTCTTTCCAGCAGTGCGCAAACGCGACTATACCCCAGAAATATTTCGGATATGCGAAGAAGTTTATAGCCTGTTTAACAAAACCGAATCTAAGGAGCAGATCGTTCACGATACCCGATGCCGACAAAGCGGTGTGGAGGATACCGGTAACAACGATCCACGATAAGAAATGTGGAAGATACGAGATCGTCTGTATGGGCTTCTTCAGCCACATCTTACGTACCTCGTTGAGTATTATCGCAAACAGAACGGCCATGATCGTCGTTGATACGAGATTGAGCAGTCCCATTGCGAATGTGTTTCTGATCGCCTTTATGAAAACGTCATCTTCGAACAGAAACTTAAACTTATCAAGCCCGACAAACTTGGAACCCAGAAGTCCTTTCTTGGGCTTGTAGTTCTGAAATGCCATGATCCAGCCTGTAAGGGGCCAGTAATAGAATATGATCCCGTATACGACCATAAAGAAGGAAACGATCATGAGAAAGCTCTGTCTCTTCATCTCCTTCATGCTTATCGGGATCTTTTTGTGTTCCGTTTTTACTCGGGCCATAGTGTAACTCCTGTGATTTTTCATAAATAAGGCAGCAACTGATGTTGCCGGTTGCTGCCTTATGTTGTAGTGCTACTTAAGCATTATTTGAAAGTATCAAGAATATCCTGCATTTCCTTGATGAAATCGCCGGGTTTGCATGCCTCGTATGCTGCCATGTATTCACCCCAACCCTTGTCGAAGTCTTTAGCCATGACAACCTTGGGCAGCCACTCGTGCTTGCACTCGCCCATCTTCGTCCATGCTACACCACCGGGTGTCTCTGTCGTGAAGTTGTTTGAGTATGAGTACATCGGGAACCAAGGTCCGTTTGTCTCCTGAACGGAGCCGATGAACTGAGGATATGTTGTATGTCCGTAAGCATCGAAGCACTTCTTGAGAGGCTCAGCCATGTCGCTCATGAACTCTGAAGGCTGCTCTTCAGGCTTGTTTGCGTTCTTGCCGTCATCGCTCGTTCCATGCCACTGAGGGAAGTAAGAGTACTGGCACCTGTGCTTAGCCTGGTATGAAGTATCAGCCCAGTTCTGTCTCTGCTCGGGTGTACGATAGTAGAGGCCGTTCTCGTCAACGTTGTAGTCAACATCCTTAACGCCCCACCATCTGAGATCATGAAGTTCCTGATCCATAGCGCAGTCTACGAGGAACTTGAACGCTCTGTCGGGATCTTCACAGTCTGTTGTGATAGCGATACCTGAAGCCTGGTTAACAGTGTCGTCATATGTATGCCATCTGTTCTCCATGCCTTCCTTTGTCGTAAGGCCGAGAGGAACATAGTTGCAGCCCTTCGCATCAAGACCTGACTGCTTGAAGGAATCGTTAACCGTGTAAGCGAAATCCCACCACTGGTCAACCATACCGAGAACGCGGCCGGTTGAAAGCTTAGCGATGTATTCGTCATATGTCTGTGTGAATGATTCGGGATCTACGAAGCCCTTGTTGTACTCCTCGTTGAGTTTCTTGAAGTACTGGATCGTATCTTCTGATACGTTGTAGTCTTCGATCGTCATTGTAGACTTGTTAACGATAACGGAACCG
>JAFZRD010000079.1 GCA_017620055.1 Lachnospiraceae bacterium | reverse complement strand
TATCCCGTCAACGCCATGTTCGAAGTAGTCGCCTTCGCAAATATATCCGAGACGGCTCATCCCGGTATCAACCTTGATGTGTATCCTGAGTGTCCCGCCATATTTGATGGCTTCCTCGCTGTACTCGACTGCTTTGGCCTCACACGTTACCGCCTGAGTGATGTTAAAGCAAATAAGCCTGTCAACCTGCTCTCGCGGTGTATGCCCGAGAATGAGTATCGGCATTGTGATCCCGTTATAGCGAAGCTCCATCGCTTCGTCTATCGACGATACGGCCAGATAATCAGCGCCGAGTTCCTGCAGCGTCTGGGACACCATAACGGCGCCATGTCCGTACGCATCAGCCTTTACTATACCGCAGAATCCCACACCTTCACCGGTATGCTCTCTTATCTTCCTGTAGTTGTAAGAAAGGGCGGAAAGATCGATTTCCGCCCATGTTCTCTTCAGTGTTGATTTCATGTTGATAAATTAAAACTTGCCGGCCTTTGCAGCTTCCTCGATCGAAACGGCCGTTGAAACGGTCATACCGACCATCGGGTTGTTACCTGCACCGATCAGTCCCATCATCTCAACGTGAGCGGGAACCGATGATGATCCGGCAAACTGTGCATCAGAATGCATACGTCCCATTGTATCAGTCATACCGTATGAAGCGGGACCTGCAGCCATGTTATCGGGATGAAGTGTACGTCCCGTACCGCCGCCCGATGCGACTGAGAAGTACTTCTTGCCTGCTTCGGTTCTTTCCTTCTTGTATGTTCCTGCAACGGGATGCTGGAAACGAGTCGGGTTCGTTGAGTTACCTGTGATGGAAACGTCAACGTTCTCCTTCCACATGATCGCAACACCTTCACAGACATCATTTGCACCGTAGCAGTTAACCTTTGCACGGGGTGATGAAGCATCCTTGCTGTAGCACTTTCTTGATACTTCCTTGACCGTGTTCGTATAAGGATCGTATTCGGTCTCAACAAAAGTGAATCCGTTGATACGTGATATTACCTGAGCTGCGTCCTTGCCGAGTCCGTTAAGGATGACACGAAGAGGTGTCTTACGGACTTTGTTTGCCTTCTCGGCGATACCGATAGCACCTTCTGCTGCAGCGAACGACTCATGGCCTGCAAGGAATGCGAAACACTCTGTCTCCTCTTCAAGGAGCATCTTGCCGAGGTTACCGTGTCCGAGACCAACCTTACGAGTGTCTGCAACCGATCCGGGGATACAGAAAGCCTGAAGACCTTCACCGATGGCAGCCGCAGCGTCTGCAGCCTTACGGCAGTCCTTCTTGATCGCGATAGCGGCACCTACGGTGTATGCCCACTTTGCATTTTCAAAACAGATGGGCTGGATGCCTTCGATAAGATGATATACATCGATGCCTGCTTTCTCGCAGATCTCTTTACATTCTTCAATTGACGAGATACCGTACTCCTTAAGCTTGGCAAGGATCTGGGGCTCTCTTCTTTCATATGATTCAAATAATGCCATTTTCGATTCCTCCTTACCTTACTTAATCTCTTTATCTGTTCTGGGATCAATGAGCTTGACCGCATCGGCAACACGTCCGTACTGTCCGCTTGCCTTCTCAAGTGCTGTCTTGGGCTCGTCACCGTTCTTGATGAATTCCATCATCTTGCCGAAGTTAACATACTTGTAACCGATGATCATGTTCTCTTCGTCAAGAGCTACAGCCGTGATATAACCTTCAGTAAGTTCAAGGTATCTGGGACCCTTCTTGAGTGTTCCGTATGTTGTACCTACCATCGAACGAAGTCCCTTACCGAGATCCTCAAGACCTGCACCGATCGCAAGACCGTCCTCGGAAAATGCCGACTGAGAACGTCCGTAAACGATCTGAAGGAACAGCTCTCTCATTGCCGTATTGATCGCATCACATACAAGGTCTGTATTGAGAGCTTCAAGAATCGTCAGACCCGGAAGGATCTCAGCAGCCATAGCTGCGGAATGAGTCATACCGGAGCATCCGATCGTCTCAACAAGAGCTTCCTGGATGATACCGTCTTTAACATTAAGTGATAATTTGCAGGCACCCTGCTGAGGTGCGCACCAGCCGATACCGTGTGTATAGGCCGAAATATCTTTAACTTCTTTTGCTTTTACCCATTTAGCTTCCTCGGGTATGGGAGCACAGCCATGATGAACGCCCTGCGCTACCGGACACATTTCTTCAACTTCTTTTGAATAAACCATGCAAATAACTCCTTTCAGATATAATGAAAAACCTTATCTATTTTCTCACAAACGTGTGAAAAAATCCATATATAATTACTTTTTTTTGCCGTTCTTATAATACTCGGAATATGTCGCGAACATCCGCCGCAGGTCCGACTGGTTGTTAAGGTTTCGCACGTAGTTGGTGCGGCGCGCCACGTAGTCGTTGAGCTTTGTCATGTAATCGTCCGAAGGAAGCTCACCTTCCGCCACCATCGTAAGGCCCTTTTCCCAGCTTGCGGTAAGCTTCGGATCGAGCATCGGTCTAATCGAAGCGTCAACGACGTCGAACACCATCTCTCCGAGCTGCGCCGGCGTTATGACCTGGGTCTTCTTGTTCATCTTCAGATAATCTATCTTTGTAAGTTTTTCCAGAATGGTTGCCCTTGTAGCTTCAGTTCCGATGCCGCTCCCCTTGATCTGCGCACGAAGCTCCTCATCCTCAATAAGCTGTCCGGCGTTTTGCATCGCGAGCATTATCGTACCCGATGTATACCGTTTCGGAGGATTGGTCTCACCTTCTTTTACCCCGAGATCATCTACGGTAACTTCGGATCCCTTCTTCAGTTTTTTCAGGGTGTCGAGAAATGCGGAATCTATCGTAACATCCTCTTCCTCTTCGCCCTCCTTCTCCTCGGCATCTTCCTTCGCTGACGTTTTGTCTTTCCAGTACGACGGCTTGCTTATCGCAAGGAATCCTTCCTTATCGAGCACTTTGAAGTTTGCGAAGAAGCTCTCCCCGGCAAATTCGCACACAAGGCTCACCTTCTGGTACGACGCCGCGGGATAGAATATCGACAAGAACCTTCTGACGATCAGTTCATAGATCTTCTTCGATGTATCCGACAGGCTCCCGAGCGCTTCAAATCCCTGCCCGGTCGGTATTATCGCATAATGGTCCTCTATCAGTTTGTCGTTGACATACCTTGTCTTTGCGATTCCCTCGTATGCCTTGTCGTCAATTATCTTCTTTGCTACATCCGCAACCGGAGCATAGCGCATCAGCCCCTTTATATTTCTGTCTATCTCCTTTGCAACGGCCGTTGAGAGAACTCTTGCATTCGTTCTCGGATATGTCGTGAGCTTCTTCTCATACAGTTCCTGAGCGACATTAAGCGTATCCGCAGGGCTGATCTTGAAGAACTTCGAACAGTCGGCCGACAGCTCGGTCAGATTGTAAAGGTACGGAGGGTTCTTCGTCTCCTTCTTCTTTCCGATCTCCTTCAGGATCCCCTTCCCCTGTGATTTTTCAGTCACCTTACGGAGAAAATCATCCGCATCGCTTTTATCCAGAAATCCGTTGTCTTTGTACAGCTTGGGGGACATGAAGTATTCACTTCCCTCGACTGCTTTCCAGTCGGCCTTAAACTTCACATCGCCAATCGAACAGTTCGCGAATACCCTGTAAAAAGGCGTCTTTACAAAAGCCCTTATCTCACGTTCACGCCGAACGACCATCCCAAGTACACAGGTCATAACACGTCCGACCGCCACAACGGAATACTTCTGCCCCAGAAATCCGGCGATCGTATCCCCGTATTTGAGTGTCAGCGCCCTTGAGAAGTTGATGCCCATCAGATAATCTTCCTTGGCACGAAGATACGCGCTGTCAGCTATATGATCATATGCCGAAATATCCTTTGCATTCTTGATACCTTCCCTTATAGCCTCTTCTGTCTGAGAATCTATCCAGACACGCTTTTGTACCTTACCGGTAACATTAGCCTCTGCGGCAACGAGCCTGTATATGTATTCGCCTTCCCTTCCCGAGTCGGTGCACACATATATCGTCTCGACATCATCGCGGTTTAATAGTTTACTTACGGTTGCGAATTGCTTGGCGGATGATTTTATCACCTCATACTTGTATTCGGACGGCAAAAAAGGAAGTGTAGCAAAGCTCCACTTCTTGTATTTGCTGTCATAGACTTCGGGATAGCTCATCGTTACAAGATGTCCGAAACACCAGGTGATGATGCAGTTTTCCGATTCCATGTACCCGTCATACGATTTCGTCCTGAGCTTGAGAGCCTCAGCGAACTGTTTCGCAACGCTGGGCTTCTCGGCAATGAAAACAGATTTGGTCATATCATCTTATCCAGAAATGCTTTAAGACGTTCATTCTGCGGATTCTCAAAGAAGTTCGTCGGATCGTTCTCTTCGAGTATCTTCGTATCTGCCATGAACATGATGCGGTTTGCAACTTCCCTTGCAAAAGCCATTTCATGTGTTACAACTATCATCGTCATCTTATCTTCTGCCAGTTCCCTCATGACTTCGAGAACCTCGCCGACCATCTCGGGATCAAGAGCACTCGTGGGTTCGTCAAAGAGCATCACGTCAGGTTCCATGCAAAGAGACCTTGCTATCGCTATACGCTGCTTCTGTCCGCCGGAGAGCTGGTTCGGATATGAATTTGCGCGGTCCTCGAGCTTAACGCGGCGAAGCAGTTTCATCGCGCGCTCTTCGGCTTCCTCTTTTGACAGCCCCTGAAGCCTGATGGGACCGATTGTAAGGTTTGACATGACTGACAGATGCGGGAACAGATTGAACTGCTGGAACACCATTCCCATCTTCTGCCTGTGCCTGTCGATATCAACATCTTTATCAAGTATATTGACCCCTTCAAAGAATATCTGCCCCGAGGTTGCTTCCTCGAGCCGGTTAAGGCAGCGCAGGAACGTACTCTTTCCGGCACCTGAAGGCCCTACTATGAAAGCAACATCGCCCTCGTAGAAATTAACCGATATATCGGAAAGCACTTCTATATTCTGATGATTGGAACGGAATACTTTGCAAAGGTCTCTGACCTCTATCAAAGGTTTTTTACTCTCAGTGGTCACTGTTCTTGAGGTTCCTTTCAAGTTTCTTGACAAGACTGTCAAATATCAATACGAAGAACAGGTAGATCGCCGCAGCCATCAGGAGCGGCATGAATGCCGAGTATGTCTGGCTCCTTATGATATCGGCGCCCCTTGTAAGATCATCCATTGCGATATAACCGGCAACCGAAGTCTCTTTGAGAAGAACTATCATCTCATTTCCGAGCGCGGGAAGAACGTTCTTTATTGCCTGCGGAAGGATGAAATAAAGCATAGTCTGTGTATACGAAAATCCGAGACTCGCACCTGCTTCGAACTGTCCCTCGTCGATCGACATTATCCCGGCCCTTATTATTTCCGCAACGTATGCTGCCGAGTTAAGACCGAATGCGATGAACGCTACTATTATCTTCGGGATGTTGACCGATGCGAATATGACAAAGTACACGATCAAAAGCTGCAGTACCATAGGCGTTCCGCGGATGACCGTTATATAGAAATGGGCAACAAGGTTCGCCAGTTTCCATTTACCTGTCTTGTCATGCGTGGACCTTATGTAGGCAAGAAGAAAACCAAGCAAAATACCCACCACGACCGCAACGATCGTGATGAGTAATGTGTTTCCGAGGCCCCTGATCAGGTACATGTACCTGTCATCTTTAATGAAATTGAGATAAAGATTCTCTTTAAAACTCATTATTATTCCGCTTTGATGTATTTGCCTATGATCTCGTCGATCTTGCCGGAATCCTGGAGTTTCTTGAGTGATGCGTTGATATCGTCAAGAAGCTGTGTGTTCTCTTTTGCAACACCGATAGCGTATTCCTCAACGGTAAACTCCTCGTCAACCATCTTGAGATTCTCGTTCTGGGAAACGAATACCTTACCGGGCTCACGGTCAACGATGACAGCATCTATCTTGTCCTGATCGAGTGCGTTGATCGCCTCAAAGAACTTTGAATAACGCTCGATCTGTGCGCCTGCGATATCCTCCGCATAAATGTCACCTGTCGTACCGATCTGGACACCGATCCTGAGACCTTCAAGATCATCGGGACCTGCAACTGTCGAAGTGTTCTTGACAACAATGACCTGTGCCGCTTCGGTATAAGGAGTCGTGAAATTGATGTTCTGCTTACGGTCTTCGGTAACGGTCATGCCTGCCATTGCGATATCGGCCTTACCCGTCTGTACCGCAGCGATGATGGAATCAAACGCCATATCCTCGATGATGAGTTCTTTACCGAGATCATCAGCGATAGCCTTTGCTATCTCAGCATCGATACCTACGATCTCTTTTCCTTCAACATATTCGTAAGGCGGGAATGCGGCATTCGTAGCCATTACGAGCTTATTCGATGATGCGCCTTTGCATGCTCCGAGTGATAACACGGATACAACTGCCATCATAACAACCAATAACTTTTTCATGTCTGATCCTCCGATTATTATCCAATTATTATAAAGTATGCCTTAATAAGACTGTATTAATGTATCATCATAGCTTAAATGTGTCAATGCAGGCGTTGTTCGGATCCGTCGATGAGATTGATGCCCGGAGTTACACTCCCGTACATAGAAAGCTTCTGGTCGAATCCGCCGGCCGAGAACAGCCAGATGTTGTCGCACATTATCTTGTCCTTGCGGACTGTGGTTCTTATCCTGTCAACAACCGCATAGCTCATATGCGGCAGTGCGTATCTGCACGAGCAGGCGATGACGCTTCCGCCGGCAGCGATAACAACGAAATCGATATCTCCGTTCTTGTCATGATACTCTTCTATCGAGGCGACCTTAAATGTCAGTCTGTCATGATCGCGAAGCCACCTGACATGCTCCATGCAGAATATCGGATACACTTCCACCATGAACGACACGATCCCGGGCTCTATGAACTTCCTGTAGAATTTCTCCGGGCCGAGGATCTTCAGTGAAGACAGATGCGGAAATATGAACCTGTAATAAAACCTGATCATCCTGTCTTCTATCCGGTACATCCCTTTCTGCGTATTTGCACCGGTTCCTATATCCGCGCTTACCACCTTGGCAACAGTCCCGCACTCCATAAGCGTTTTCAGATATACCGACAGCTTCGCCCGGTCCATACCCGTGGCTTTGTGAAGGTCATTGAGTTTCCCGTTCCCTGCAGCGATGTTGACAAGTATCGTGTTATATAACGCAGGCTCTCTTATCTCCTTCGGAAGATACCGTGATGACGGAAAATCAATATCGCCCCATTTCTCAAGCTGATCATATATAAGCGATTTCATCGTGGTATCGGCTGTTATTTTATCATAGTAATGGCTCTTGCCTCCGATAAGAGCATATATTCCCATTGCTTCGGAAAGCGGCATATCGGGAAAACACTCGTAAAACTCGGTTGGAGAAAACTCATTCGATTTGATAACGCCTGATATTTCCGAGGTCTTGCGTCCGAGAGTCCTGACCATGTCATTCTCAACCCATTGAACGTCATCACACACGAGAAGTATCATGCATTTACCCGCAGTACTGTGCCCGAACAGGAGCCCCGCAAGGAAATTGATGAATGTGGGATTGTCTTTTACAAGAAAATCAAAATCATCGAAAACAACGACCTTCTTACGGTCTGTCTTCTCGTTGAGATATGAGCTTATGAGCTTGTCGTAATCGTTACTGGGAAATACCGGTGTGCGGGTCTGTTCATGCAGTTCACCGGCAAAGAGCTGCCGCTGCATCAGATCATTGACGGCACCCGCTTTGTAGTACAGACATTCCTTATCCTTGAGAAAATCCGACAGGATCCCGGACAGGCCGGCAGAACGGTCTCCGTAGAGCACAGCGATATCGTTTGAGCTTCTGTCAAATATATCCTGTAGATATTTAAGGTCCTGTTTTCTGTACATAGATCAGTCCGTTATTGAATTGAAATCTAAGGGATCTGTCTGATAAGGAGCTTCTCGAATTCGACCTTGCTTATAGGCTTGCCGAGAAGGAACCCCTGAATGATATCGATGTTCTTCTCGCGAAGATAATTGAACTGCTCACGCGTTTCAACTCCCTCGGCAACAGTCTCGAAACCGAGCTTCTGCGACATCTGGATAACACTCTCATATATGATGCTCGAACTCTCATCCTTGACAGCCGTTTCTATGAACGATCTGTCTATCTTGAGAGTATCGATGGGAAGCTGCTTTAAGTATGACAGCGATGAAAATCCCGTCCCGAAGTCATCGAGGCTGACTCTCATTCCTAGCCCGCGGAGCGTCTTGATCTTGTCGATGACATCCTCGAAATTGTTGATAAACACCGATTCCGTGATCTCAAGCTCGACGGTATCGGTATTGATGCCGTACATGCTTATAAGATGAGCGATATTATCGACAAAGTTCTCCTTCTCCAAAGACAATGCCGAGATGTTTATGGACAATATCATCGGTATATGATATTTATTGCGCCAGTCCGAAAGCGTCTTTAACGCTTCCTTAATGACATAATTGCCTATCGGAATGATCGCGCCGTTCTTCTCGGCGATTGGAATGAACTCTCCGGGAGAAGTGATGAAACCGTCGCCTTCGGGATCGGGCCATCTGATCAGTGCTTCGGCGCCGCGAAGGTTACCGCTTGCAGCATAATACTGTGGCTGGTAATAAAGCTGGAATCCTTCGGTCTCGATAGCTTCCTTGAGCTGCTTTTCGACCGAAACGTTCCTGATGAACTTGTTAAGTATATCGATCTCAAAATACTGGATGCCGTTCTTGCCGTGTTCCTTGGCCTTGTACAGAACGATCTCAGCGTTCTTCACGACTTCGAGCGCTGTCCTTCCGGCATCGGGATACTCTGCAACACCGACGGATACCGTGAACATTATCTCGGTCTTGTTGGTCAGCATGAACGGATGACGGAGCCTTTCGAGGATCTTGCGGTATATTACGTCGCTGCTCCTCTGTCCGCACGGATTGTATATCGCGATAACGAACACATCGCTTCCGAAACGTCCGACTATCACATCCTCTGTATTGAATCCCTTGAGATACTGGCCGAATTCCTGAACGAGTTCGTCACCGAACAGAAGGCCAATCGAATCATTGATCTTCTTGAAATCATCAATATCGACGAACATGAGCTCGACACTTGCCTTGTCGGCATCTGCTTTCTCGCACATGTCGCGGAACTTCCTGACAAAGTAGTTCCTGTTGTATACGCCTGTAAGGGAATCGTAGAACGCAAGATATTCGAGCTCTTCCGAGTTCATCTTGATCTTGGTTATGTCTTTTATGGATATGATCTTCTCGAGAGGATTGCGCTCATCGTCATATGTCACGTTAACGAAGCACGACAGCCAGTAACGCTTATTGCGTGACCTCACCTCGATCGTGTCGGACTCAAGCCCTTCTCTTTCGATCTCGAGCATATGTATCCTGAACTTATCCTGATCCTCATCAAAAAGGAGGTTTAACATGTAAGACTCATCGTACGGATGATTGGCGATCTTCTCGCCGACCTTTTCGTCCCAAGGACCGACAAGCTCAACCTTGGTCGGAGAACACTTGTAATCGTAATACAGGAAAAGAGTGCCGGAACATTCAGCAATGTGCCGGTACATCTTCTCACTCGCAAGGAGTCTCTCATTTAAAGCTGTCAAAAGATCTATCTGATACTTTAAGTCTTCCACGTCGTTACTCTTTCAGATCACTTTTTTGTAATATAGCCCTTTGCTTTGAGCAGTTCCGCGCAAAGAACCGCACCGCCCGCAGCACCGCGAACGGTATTGTGGGACAGACCCACAAACTTGAAGTCATAAACGGTATCCTCACGGAGTCTTCCGATCGAAATGCCCATTCCGTGTTCAAAGTCAACATCAAGTTTAACCTGCGGCCTGTTGTCTTCTTCCATGTACTGTATGAACTGCTTCGGTGCCGAAGGAAGACCGAGCTCCTGGGGAGCACCCGAATAGCTTACGAGCTTCTCGATAAGCTGCTCTTTGGTAGGTTTCTTCCGAAACTTAACAAATACAGAAGCCGTATGTCCGTCAAGTACGGGAATCCTGATGCACTGGCATGTGATCACGGGCTCTTCGGCCTTTACGATCTGACCGTTCTCGTATTTACCGAGGATCTTGAGAGGTTCCTGCTCGGACTTCTCCTCTTCTCCGCCGATGTACGGTATAACGTTTTCGATCATCTCCGGCCAGTCTTTGAATGTCTTGCCGGCACCAGATATTGCCTGATAAGTCGATGCAACAACCTCATAAGGCTCGAACTCGGCCCATGCCGCAAGAGCGGGGGTATAGCTCTGGATCGAGCAGTTGGGTTTGACGGCAACGAATCCTCTCGTTGTTCCGAGTCTCTTCCTCTGATCGTCTATTATCGCAATATGATCCGGATTGATCTCGGGGATCACCATGGGAACATCCGGAGTCCAGCGATGAGCGCTGTTATTCGATACGACCGGAGTCTCAGCTTTAGCATAAGCTTCCTCGATCGCACGTATCTCATCCTTCGTCATGTCAACGGCCGAGAACACGAAATCAACATCCGATGCGACCTTCTCAACCTCATTGACGTTCATGACAACGATATCCTTTACCGCTTCCGGCATCGGTGTCTTCATCTTCCAACGGTCTCCGACCGCATCCTCATATCTCTTGCCAGCGCTTCTCGGTGAAGCCGCGATGACCTTTACTTCAAACCAGGGGTGGTTCTCAAGAAGCGATATGAACCGCTGTCCCACCATTCCGGTACCGCCCAGGATACCTACTCTTAATCTCTCACTCATGTCCTCTTCCTCCTCTTTGGCAGGCCTTCAGATCGATCAAATCGTACCGAGAAAATCACGTGCGTACTTTATAAACTCCTGCACGGCGCCGCTTCCCGGCCCGCCTTTCGTCATCCTCTTTTCGACACATGTCTTCAAGCTGATGGCGTCATAAACATCCTCATCGAATACGTCACTTATACGTTTAAGTTCTTCCAAAGTGCACTCTTCGATAGATTTTGAATTTGTGTCACAGTATATCACAATTTGACCGATAATTCCATGTGCATCTCTGAAAGGCACTCCCTTTCTTACAAGATAATCGGCAGCATCCGTTGCGTTTGTGAAGCCTTTGGCCGCGGAATCACGCATAATATCGTTATTGAACGTAAGTGTCGCCATCATTTGGGTAAATACGCCGAGGCAGTCACTGACCGTATCCATGGCATCAAATGCGGCTTCCTTGTCTTCCTGCATATCTTTGTTATATGCAAGTGGCAGACCCTTCATCGTTGTCAGAAGAGCCATAAGATCTCCGTACACTCTTCCGGTCTTCCCGCGGGTAAGTTCGGCGATGTCGGGATTCTTCTTCTGCGGCATGATGCTCGAGCCTGTCGCAAATGCATCATCAATGTTCACAAACCTGTATTCGTTGCTGTTCCAGATTATTATCTCCTCGCACAGTCTCGACAGATGCATCATGATGATCGAGAGCGCCGACATGTACTCGATGAGGTAATCCCTGTCGGAAACCGAATCCATCGAATTAGCCGTTGCGGCCGTAAATCCGAGCTCTTTTGCAACCATCTCGCGGTCGAGCGGATATGTTGTCCCGGCAAGAGCACCAGCCCCGAGAGGACAATAATTCATACGTTCATATATATCGGACAGCCGTAAATGATCCCTCTTGAACATCTCAAAATATGCTCCGAGATGATGCGCCAGCGTTACAGGCTGTGCCTTCTGAAGATGTGTGAATCCGGGCATATATGTATCCGTATTCTTCTCTATGATATCAAGAAGTGTCACAAGGAGCTGTTTGACCGAATTCCTGCATTCGATAAGATCGGCCCTTGTATAGAGTCTCATATCGAGTGCCACCTGATCGTTACGGCTTCTTCCGGTATGCATCTTCTTGCCTGCATCCCCGATCCGCTCGATAAGATTTGCCTCGACAAAGCTGTGAACATCCTCATATTCGGATGTTATCTCAAGCTTTCCCGATGCGGTATCATCGAGTATCCCTTCAAGCCCCTTTATTATGGCATCCTTCTCTTCACCGGTTATGACCCCAACGGCAGCAAGCATCTTAACATGTGCTTTGGACCCCTCAATATCAGCTTCGAGAAGTCTTTTGTCAAATCCGAT
>JAFZRD010000078.1 GCA_017620055.1 Lachnospiraceae bacterium | reverse complement strand
TCGTATCGGTTGAGCGCGGTCTTAACGATCTGGAGGACATTCTTGCATGAACAGAAAGATGGTAGCCTACTATGTGGGCAGCGTCCTGCGCATCGAAGCCATGCTCATGATAGTTCCGACGGTTGTATCGATCCTCTACAGGGAAGAGGAATGGGTATTCCTGGCGGCTGCCGTGGCCGTAAGCTTTCTGACAGGTTACCTACTTAGCTTCAGAAAACCGCAGAACATGACGTTCTACACGCGTGAGGGTATCACATCCGTGGCTCTCGGCTGGATACTCATGTCGGTGTTCGGGGCAATACCGCTCTGGCACGGTGTGGATCATATAGGTTTCACGGATGCGCTGTTTGAGACGATATCGGGATTCACTACAACGGGAGCAAGTATTCTGACAGAGGTGGAATCTCTTCCGAAGGGACTGCTGTTCTGGAGAAGCTTCACGCACTGGGTAGGCGGAATGGGCATACTGGTCTTCGTTCTCGCACTCCTTCCCGAGGCGAGCGGTGACAGCATATTTCTTATGAGGGCAGAGAGCCCGGGCCCGTCCGTGGGTAAGCTCGTACCCAAGGTCAGAACGACCGCCAAGATACTGTATGAGATATACATAGTCATAACTCTCGTTGAGATAGTCGCGCTCAAGATAACGGGACTGTCCCTGTATGAGGCGAGCGTTCTCGCGTTCGGAACGGTCGGTACCGGAGGATTTGCCATCAGGAACACCGGATGTGTAACGCTGACAGGCGTTCAGCAGACCGTGATCACGATATTCATGATCATATGCGGTGCCAACTTCAATGTATACTTCCTGTTTGTGGCCAGGAAGTTCAAAGATGCTTTCAGGTCGGAAGAGGTTTTGTCATATCTGGGAATATACGCTTTTGCCGTTGTTGCGGTGGCGATCAACATCAGGAACGTGTTCGGATCGTTCTGGGAGGGGCTTCATCACAGCTTCTTCAATGTGGCTTCCGTTATGACGACAACGGGATTTGCATCCGCGGACTTCAACACATGGCCTGATTTTTCGAAGACGATGCTGCTGCTCGTCATGTTCGTCGGAGGCTGTGCGGGTTCGACCGCAGGCGGACTCAAGGTCAGCCGTATCGTTATCGGATTCAAGACGATCCGAAAAGAGCTCGAGCATTTTGTTCATCCCAGAAGCGTCAAGATACTGAAGTTCGAGGGTAAGCCGATAGAGCACGCCGTGCTCCGCGGTATCAACGTATACTTCCTGACATACATGTCGATATTTGCGGTATCCATTCTTCTCGTGGCACTTGACGGGAAGGATTTTACGACAACGGTAACTTCGGTCATAGCGACCTTTAACAATATCGGTCCCGGTCTCGAGATGGTCGGACCGTACGGAAACTATTCACAGTTCTCGATATTTGCAAAGTATGTCCTGATGTTTGACATGCTCGCGGGAAGACTCGAACTGTTTCCGATGCTGCTGCTGTTCATGCCCATGACATACAGAAGGCAAAAATAGAAGGGAAAAATCATGACACAATCAAGAACACACAACTGTAACGAACTGCGTATCGAAAACGTGGGAGAGGAAGTGACCATCGTCGGATGGTACGACAACATGAGAAAGGTGAGCAGGAATCTCGGATTCCTCATACTCCGGGATTTCTACGGGGTGACCCAGGCCGTTATCGAAACGGAAGAGATGATGGACTCCCTGTCGGGGATCAACAACGAATCGACACTCTCCATAACCGGTGTTGTCAGGGAACGTTCGAGCAAGAACAACAACATCCCCACGGGTGATATAGAAGTCGTTCCGAGCCGTATAGAGGTTCTCGGAAAGTGCATATACAACGAGCTTCCGTTCGAGATCAACCGCTCAAAGGAAGCGGATGAGGCCGTAAGGCTTAAATACCGCTATCTCGATCTTCGTAATCCTGCGGTCAAGGAGAAGATAATACTCAGGAGCAAAATAGTTGCCGAGCTTCGAAGCAGCATGATAGCACATGATTTTCTCGAGATAACGACGCCTATCCTTACGTGTTCGTCACCGGAGGGCGCAAGGGATTATCTCGTGCCTTCAAGAAACCATCCCGGCAAGTTCTATGCGCTTCCGCAGGCACCGCAGCAGTTCAAGCAGATACTCATGACGAGCGGATTCGACAGGTATTTCCAGATCGCGCCGTGCTTTCGTGATGAGGATGCCAGGGCCGACAGGTCGCCCGGAGAGTTCTACCAGCTCGACATGGAGATGGCGTTCGCCGACCAGGAGGATGTATTTGCTGTGATGGAGGACGTGCTCCCGCCGATATTCGCCAAGTACGGCAAGTACCACACCGCTTCGAGCGCGCCTTTTAAGAGGATATCGTTCCTCGATGCGATGGAAACGTACGGTTCGGACAAGCCGGACCTTCGTATAGATTTAACGCTCACAAACGTATCCGACCTGATGCAGGGTATCGGATTCGGTCCGTTTGACGGCGCGACCGTTGAAGCGATAAGAGTCGACGGTTTCACTGCTTCAAGAAAGGTCATAGATAAGATAGTTGCCGATACGGAAGTCATAAGCGGGCAAAAATCATACTGGTTCAAACTTGACGAGAACGGTGAGATCGTGGGCGGCATCGCAAAGTTCCTGCAGGAGAAGAAACAGCAGGTCATCGATACGCTCGGACTTAAAAACGGAGATTTTGTCGGACTGTGTGCCGGAAAGCGCGGCGATGCGCTTAAGGGTGCCGGGGTGCTCAGGAAGCTTCTCGGTGAGGCAGCGGAAGGACATATGAAGAAGGACTGCTATGAATTCTGCTGGATAGTGGACTTCCCGATGTATGAGATCGGAGAGGAGTCGGGCGAACTTGAATTCTGCCACAATCCGTTCTCAATGCCGCAGGGCGGAATGAAGGCTCTCGAGAGCGAGGATCCGCTTTCGATAATGGCTTACCAGTACGACCTCGTATGTAACGGCGTCGAGCTGTCATCGGGCGCTGTCAGGAATCACGATCCCGAGATCATGGTCAAGGCATTTTCGCTCGTCGGACTCGGGGAGGAAGACGTCAAGGCCAAGTTCCCGGCCATGTACAACGCATTCTGTTACGGAGCTCCGCCGCATGCCGGCATAGCACCCGGTGTCGACAGGATGGTCATGCTGATCGCGGGAGAAGAGAGCATAAGGGAGATCATCCCGTTCCCGATGAACAAGATGGCCATGGATGTCATGATGGGTGCGCCGTCGACGGTAGACAAGAAACAGCTTGATGATGTGCATATCTCGGTGATCGAAGAAGACGTTAAGGAAGTTTAATTTCTTTTAATGGTTTTTTAATCAATCGTAAAAGACCGTTTAAGATACCTTCTGTATATTGTTCATTGTTCGAAGGAACAAACAAGCGAAACAATAAACGATATATCATGAAAGGTTGGTAGGGAAATGGATACTTTTGAAAAGGTTGAAAAGTTAAGGGAAAAAGCAAACGTAACTTTTGAGGAAGCAAAGGCTGCTCTCGATGAGGCAAACGGAGATCTTCTCGATGCGATGATCCTCCTGGAGAAGCAGGGCAAGGCTGAGGAGAGACGTGAAAGCTACAGCACAAAGGAAGATGCGAGCCTTATGGTTGTGGATGAGCCCGAGAAGAAAGAGAAGAAGCACGGCAACGCATTCACCGACAAGCTCAAGGCTCTGTGGCACAAATCACTGGAGAACTATTTCGTTATCGAAAGAGGAGACGATGTTCTCATAAACATCCCGATCTGTGTATTTGTGCTGATCCTCCTGTTCACATGGCACGTTACTCTCATCGTTATGGTGGTCGCTCTCTTCTTCGGATGCAGATACAGCTTCAAAGGTGTGGCTGAGATGAAGCTTGCGAACGAGATGTGCGACAAAGCTTCCGAAGCAGCCGACAAGGTAAAGGAAAGCTACAATAATCTTTAAGGAGAACAGTATGGCAGCGCATATATTGGTCGTAGAAGATGAGGAAAAGCTGGCAAGATTCGTGGAGCTCGAGCTCGTTCACGAGGGATATGAAGTGACGAAGAGCGGTGACGGACGTGAGGCACTGGATCTTGCAACAGCCAATACATATGATCTGATATTGCTCGACATAATGCTTCCGGGCCTCAACGGCCTGGAGGTATTACGTCGCTTACAGCAGGATAACCCTACACCCACCATTCTTCTAACTGCAAGAGACGCGGTAATGGATAAGGTGTCGGGCCTTGACGCAGGGGCAGTTGA
>JAFZRD010000077.1 GCA_017620055.1 Lachnospiraceae bacterium | reverse complement strand
TGACGATACCGTTCAGAACTGCCTTGTCGTAATCGGAAACGGCCGCATAGTAATCCTTATTGAGTATACCGTCATCGATGAGCTCTTTTATGGTCGCATGTGCAACATACGGATTGACCGCGCATGCACCGAAGCCGAGAAGTGTTGCAAAGTGGTGCACGTCTCTCGGCTCACCGACTTCGAGTATGAGCGACATCGCCATGCATTTCTTCGTCGTTACGAGATAATTATGTACGGCCGACACACACAGAAGCGATGGTATGGCGACGTGATTTTCGTCCACACCCCTGTCCGAGAGTATCAGTATGCTCGCGCCGTTTTTGTATGCCCTGTCGACTTCGACAAAGAGATTGGACAGCGCTTTGTCAAGCGGTGTGCCTTTGTAATAGAGTGTCGATACTTTTGCAACGGACAGTCCGTGCTTTGACAGATGCTCTATCTTCATCAGATCGAGATCCGACAGTATCGGATTGTTGATCTTGAGAACGTTGCAGTTCGACGGTTTGTCGGATAACAGGTCTCCGTTCTTGCCCGCGTATACGCATGTTGCCGTAACGATCTTCTCCCTTACCGCATCGATGGGCGGGTTCGTTACCTGCGCGAACAGCTGCTTGAAGTAATCGAAAAGCGGCCTGTACTGTTGGGAAAGAACTGCGAGCGGTGTATCGACACCCATCGATCCGATCTGCTCGCTTCCGGACAGCGCCATAGTATATATGCGTTCACGGCATTCCTCGTATGTGTATCCGTATGATCTCTGGAGTCTCTCGAGATCCTTTCCTTCGATCGACGGAACGGCCTCGTTCGGGATCTTGAGTTCCGCGAGCCTTATAAGGTTCGAATCGAGCCACTCACCGTATGGCTCACGCATAGCAAACCTGTCCTTGATCTCGCGGTCCGTGTATATCTTCCCGCTCTTGGTATCTGCCAGTATCATTTTGCCCGGATACAGGCATCCCTTCTCGGTGATCTTCGATTCGTCGACGTTAAGGACACCGACCTCGGATGAGAGGATCAGTCTTCCGTCCTCACACACATAGTAACGTGAAGGACGCAGTCCGTTCCTGTCGAGGATCGCCGCCATAACATCACCGTCAGAGAGCATGATCGAAGCGGGTCCGTCCCACGGCTCCATCATCGTCGCATAGTACTGATAGAAATCACGCTCCTCAACAGAAAGCGTATCGTTGTTCTCCCACGGTTCGGGAACGAGTATCATCGCCGCGAGCGCGGGTTCCATTCCGCCCATGATCATGAACTCGAGCGCGTTGTCAAGCATCGCCGAATCCGATCCTTCGCCGGATATGACCGGCAGCACTTTGCCGAGCTCCTCATCCGTAAAGCAGCTCGTCCTTATAGTCTCCTCGCGCGCGACCATCTTGTCGACGTTACCGCGGATCGTATTGATCTCTCCGTTATGAACAATGAACCTGTTGGGATGAGCACGAAGCCAGCTCGGATTCGTGTTCGTCGAAAATCGCGAATGCACCATTGCTATGGCCGACTCGAAGTCTTTGTCATTAAGGTCATCAAAGAACGTGCGGAGCTGTCCCACAAGGAACATTCCCTTGTAGACTATCGTCCTGCACGAAAGCGATGCAACGTATGTATCATCGGTCGAGTGCTCGAACACACGCCTTACTACATAGAGTTTCCTGTCGAAATCAATGTCCTCGGCGATATCCTTCGGACGCTCTATAAAGCCCTGAAAAATGGCCGGGCATGTCGAGAGTGCGCGCTGTCCGAGCACGTCCTCGTTCACCGGGACTCGTCTCCATCCGAGGAATTTAAGGCCCTCCTTGCCGGTGATGATCTCGAACATCTTCATCGACTGCATTCTAGCAAGTTCCTCCTGCGGGAAGAAGATCATCCCGACACCGTACGACCTTGCGTCACCGAGTTTGATCCCTTCCCTGGAGCATGCCTTTACCATGAACTTATGAGGTATCTGAGTCATCATTCCGACACCGTCACCGGTCTCGCCTTCGGCGTCTTTTCCGGCACGGTGCTCAAGGTTCTCTACTATCGAGAGTGCATCACTGACTATGTCGTGACTCGGTATACCGTGTATGTTTATTATCGATCCGACACCGCAATTGTCATGTTCAAACTGCGGTTCATATAGAGTCTTCATCATTTGTCACTCCTTCCCTGTTTCAGGCTGTCCCCTGTGCAAAAGCGCCGCCGCGATGAGTCCCGCAAAGAGCGGATGAGGCATATCGGGCCTCGACTTGAACTCGGGATGCGCCTGTGTCGCCACAAAGTACGGATGTCCGGTAAGCTCGATTATCTCAACTATCCGGCCGTCGGGAGAAGTTCCCGATAATACCATTCCGTTCTCTGTCAGGATGTCCCTGTAATCGTTGTTTACTTCATACCTGTGACGGTGTCTCTCGCTTATCTCTTTTTTGCCGTAGAGATCGAAAGCTTTCGTTCCTTCCTTCAGGACGCACGGATAAGCGCCGAGACGAAGTGTCCCGCCGATATCTTCGAGTTTTTCTTTTTCCGGGAGGATATGGATCACAGGATCCGGCGTGTCGGGAACAAGTTCCGCGGACGCCGCTTTGGAAAGTCCGCACACGCTTCTTGCAAATTCGACGATCGCAAGCTGCATCCCGAGGCATATCCCGAGATACGGTATCCCGTTCTTTCTCGCATAACCCGCGGCAGCTATCTTGCCTTCCGTTCCGCGGCTTCCGAACCCGCCCGGAACTATGAGGCCGTCAACATCACCGATCGTATCCTTTGCATTGTCTTCGGTCACATCCTCGGCATCGACCCAGCGGATCGTAACTTCCGTCTGATTGGCTATGCCACCGTGCTTTAAAGCTTCAACGACCGACAGATACGCATCATGAAGCGCAACGTATTTTCCCACGATGGCGATGGTAACTTCGCTGACGGGATTTTCAAAATCATCCGTAAGCTTTCTCCATGCCTCAAGATCCGGCTCCGGGCAGGACAGCCCGAGACATTCGCAGACCCGTTGAGCAAGATGCTCGTCCTCCAGCATCAGCGGGACCTCGTAGAGCGACCGTGCATCCAGATTCTGAAGAACGTTTTCTTTTCTGACGTTACAGAAAAGAGCGATCTTCGCGCGCATGCCATCATCGATCGGAAGATCCGATCTGCACACGATAACATCCGGCCACAATCCCATGCTCTGCAAAGTCTTGACGCTCATCTGGGTCGGCTTTGTCTTGAGCTCGCCCGAAGCCTTCAAATATGGGATAAGAGTAACATGTATGATAACGGAATTGTTTCTTCCGATATCAACCTGAAATTGCCTTATAGCCTCAAGAAAAGGCTGGCTCTCGATATCTCCGACCGTACCGCCGATCTCGATTATGGAGATCGTAACGTCGTCGGATTCTTTTTCCTTATGAAATCTCGCCTTGATCTCATTCGTTATATGCGGGATGACCTGAACGGTGCCTCCGCCGTAATCGCCGTGGCGCTCCTTGTTCAGGACCGTCTGGTATATCTTGCCCGTTGTAACGTTTGAGTTGTAGTCGAGCGATTCGTTGATAAATCTTTCGTAATGACCGAGATCGAGATCTGTCTCGGTACCGTCATC
>JAFZRD010000076.1 GCA_017620055.1 Lachnospiraceae bacterium | reverse complement strand
AAGTACGGACAGGATACCCTTACACTTGCGATCACCGACAGTTACTACAATATGGAAGAGATGATCCGTCCGCATATGTTTCTCATTGAGACGGCCAAAGCCGCGGTCAGTGCCGAAGGACTCGTTCCGGTGGAAGTTCCGATAAGGGGAGGTACAGACGGAGCAAGACTGTCATATATGGGGCTGCCGTGTCCCAATCTCGGTACCGGCGGGATGAACTATCACGGGCCTTTTGAGTGTATCACGGCCGAGCGCATGGATAAGGCGACCCGCGTGATTCTGAACATAATATATGGTATAATGGAAAGACTATGAAATATCTGATCCTGGGTGCCGGATGTGCCGGACTGACATTTGCGAATACACTTCTTGAGCATGGGGAAAAAGATTTTCTCGTTCTCGAGGCAGGATCGGAAGCCGGAGGTCTGTGCAAAAGCACGGATGTTGACGGAAAGCCTTTTGATACGGGAGGCGGACATTTTCTTGATGTAAGGGACCCCAAGGTCACGGACTATGTATTCAGGTTTTTGCCTGAAGATGAATGGGACCTTTATGAAAGAGACTCGAGGATAGACCTTTACGGAGATATCATCGGCAGCCCGATAGAAGCCAACATATGGCAGCTTCCCAAGGAAAAGCAGAAGAGATATCTGGATGCGATAGAGGATGCCGGATGCAATAAGGGAACACCGAAGCCGGAGAAGTTTACCGACTGGATCGAGTGGAAGCTTGGAAGTGCGATCGCCGAAGACTACATGTTCCCTTATAACAGGAAGATGTTCGGAGAGGATCTTGACAGCCTCGGAACGTACTGGCTCGAAAAGCTTCCGAACGTATCGTACGAAGAGACAAAGCTCTCATGCGTTAACCGCAGACCGTACGGCACGCAGCCGGGACACGCGAAGTTTTATTATCCGAAGAAGTACGGATACGGCGAAGCGTTCCTTCGTATGGCGGATGCGCTCGGTGACAGGATCCGGTACAACGAGAAGGTCGACAGTATCGATTACGACAACAGGATAGTCAACGGATCGTATCAGGCTTCCCGGATCATAGTCACGATCCCGTGGAAGAATATCGGTGATCATATCGGTCTTCCGAAAGAGCTCGTCCGGGATATAGATGCTCTTAAGTACAGTTCGGTGGTTACCCAGTACGAGAGTGATAATCTTGATACGAAAGCGCACTGGATATATTATCCGGATCCGGACAGGGCATATCACAGGATACTGGTGCGGCATAACTTCTGTCCCGGATCAAAGGGGTACTGGACGGAAACGAACCTGACCCGGTACGATGTCAAAGAGGCCGACCGGACGGGGAAGACATATTTTGTAAATGAGCATGCCTATCCTCTTAACACGATAGGCAAACAGGAGCTGATGAAGGGATTGCTCGGGTACACTTCATCAAAAGATGTGATCGGACTCGGGCGTTGGGGAGAATGGCAGCATTACAACTCGGACGTTGTGATGAAGAGAGCAATGGAACTGGCTGCGGAGATGATATAAGTACGCATGCGGTTTGGAGTTCTCATATTTTTGTGGTTGATAGATTATGAACAGAATAAAAGATCATTTCAGTGAAGAATTAAACAGATATAAGTTTTTCGCACTTCTTATCTTTATCGCAGTCATCACATTGCTGGCATGGCAGAGCGATGACAGTTATCACGCCTATATCATGGCGAAGAATCTCGTGGACGGCAACGGATTTGTGTATAACATCGGACAGCGCTCGACGGCATCGACGTGTCCGCTCTATACACTCGTTATTGCGGCGGGGTACTTTGTCATACGGAACATGTTCTTTGTATCTCTGCTGATCAACATCGTATTTTCCGCGCTTGCATTTAATATCCTGATCGGCGGATTTGCCAGAACAAAGAAGCAGATAGTATTCTGTCTGCTTGTAACTCTCGGATCCGTAAGCTTTGTCAGTTACACGACTTCGGGACTGGAGAACAGCATGCTGTTTTTCCTCGGAGCGCTGTTTGTGAACATATACTTAAGCCATGAACGATACGGTGCGGCGGATATGTTTAAGCTTGCGCTTCTCGTTGCGCTGATAGCCATGACGAGGATGGATGCGGTACTGATCTTTGCACCGATGGCGGTCTTCGTATACCTTGCGAAAAGGGATGCGGTATCATTCGGAAAGGCCGTGTTGCTCGGCATTCTCGGACTGCTCCCGTTTGTATTGTGGGAACTGTTCGCAACGTTCTATTACGGATTTCCGTTCCCGAACACTGCATATGTCAAGCTCGGAACAGACATACCTCTCACCGATTATCTGATCAGAGGCGTGAGGTATTACCTCAATGCCGCGGTATGCGATCCGATAATACTGATAGTTCCGCTGTTTGTGCTGCTTGCCGCAGTCTCGGTCAGGAAAGCGCAGTACATCGCATGTATGACCGGACCGGTGATATATGGTCTGTACCTGTTATATATAGGCGGTGACTTCATGATGGGAAGACACTTTACTCTTATGTTCTTCGTATCGCTCATATGTTACATGGATATCAAAAATCGCGAGTTCTCGGAACTCGGGCGCGGAGCGTCATTTCACAGAACGTTTGTGGGATTTGCCGTAGCCGCGGTCGTGTTTTCCTCTACTTCACATGTGATCACGGATCAGTTCCTGTTCGGAAGGACATTCGGATCACCAATTTCTGATGAGAGAGCGGGTTACTTTACGACGGCGAGTCTGTTCAACAATATTTATTCTCTTATCAAAACCGGGGACCTGTGCATACAGAACACATGGAACGATGAGAGCGTCAAAGAGCTTCGGGACAACGGTATGAAGGGCGGCATTCTCGAGAGCGTTCCCGGAATAACCAAATACTATAACAACGATCTGTATCTCAATGACCTGTATGCGCTCGGAGATCCGTT
>JAFZRD010000075.1 GCA_017620055.1 Lachnospiraceae bacterium | reverse complement strand
TTCGGTGCGAAGCCGATAGGTGTCGAGGATCGTGATTTTCGCGATACCGCGGGCTTCTTTTCGTATCCCGTATTTTTCGGAACGGTGGGGCACAGCGCCATTCTTGACGGGATCGCGGCCAAAGGTGCGATCGATCTGTTTGATATCGCGGGGGAGAGCGAGGTATATTCCCTGAGCATAATCGACGGACTCGAATATGAGGGTTTTACTTTCGAATCGGCGATAGTCATTGCCGGAAGCGATAAGAGAGGAACGATATACGGACTGTTCAGACTGTCCGAGATGCTCGGTGTATCCCCTCTTTCGGGATGGCTTGACGTCTACCCCGAAAAGCGAAGTGAGCTCACTCTTTCAAAAGAGGACAGCGTCATATCGAAGACGCCGTCGGTCAGATACAGGGGATTCTTCATCAATGACGAGTGGCCGGCATTCGGCAGTTTCTGCAATAAGAATCACGGCGGATTCACCGTAAAGGTCTATGAAAAAGTATTCGAACTGCTCCTTCGCCTTAAGGGCAATTACCTGTGGCCTGCGATGTGGAGCTCGGTATTTGCCGATGACGGACCGGGACAGGCGAGTGCGCGTCTTGCAGACGAACTCGGTGTAATAATGGGAACTTCGCATCACGAGCCCTGTATGAGACAGGGTGAGGAATACTCGCATGTGAGAGGCCCCGGGTCCGAATACGGCGATGCATGGGATTTTACCGCCAACCGCGACGGGATAATAAAGTTCTGGCAGGACGGTATCGCCGCCAGAAGCGAATTCGAGAACGTCTATACGGTCGGCATGCGCGGTGAGGCTGATACAGCCATCTGCAGGGAAGGTTCGGTGGCCGACAATATCGCGCTTCTGCGTGACGTCATTAGGACACAGAACAGACTGATCGGTGAAGGCCTCGGGCAGGATGTGGGATCGGTACCGCGGCTCTTTGTCGTGTATAAAGAGGTTGAAAGGTTCTTTTACGGGGATGGCACCGTGACGGGCCTTTGCAATGATCCGGAGCTTGACGGCGTGACAGTGATGCTGTCGGATGACAATTACGGAAACCTTCGTACGGTCCCTCCGGAAGATATGCGGGATCGCCGTGGCGGATGGGGGCTGTATTATCATCTTGATTATCACGGGCTTCCGGTATCATACGAATGGTTCAATACAAATTATCTTCCCAAGATCTGGGAGGAGATGACGGAGGCTTTCGATCACGGCATCAGACAGGCGTGGATGGTCAACGTCGGTGATATATTCACGCATGAATATCCTCTCGCGTTCTTCATGGACCTCGCATATGATTTTGACAGATGGGGCACTTTGAACAGAAACAGCGCCGCAGACTACACGAAGGAATTCGTCCGGAAGAACTTTTCGGGACTTACCGAAGAGGAGAGGAGCGACATAGAAGCCCTTCTTCTCGGCTATACGAAGATCACGTCGGCAAGACGGACCGAAGCGATGAACGACAGTGTGTATGCACCTTTTGCGTACGGCGAATGCGACGCGCTCATCAAAGAGTGCGCGCATCTTATGGATATGGCGCAGAGCATGTACAAGGCCATGCCCGATCACCTGGCATCCGCGTTTTATGAGATCGTATATCTGCCGCTTTGCGCAACACTCAACATACAGAAGATGTGGGCTCTTACGAGCCAAAATCACGCCTATGCGCTCATGGGCTCCACCGTGTGTAACAGCATCGCGAAGGATATACGCGACTCGATGAAGGCTGACAGGAAGCTGGTCGAAAAGCTTCATTCCATCGGAAAAGGAAAGTGGTACGGAATGGGCCTGTCCGAGCATATAGGATTCACGCACTGGTGTGAGGAAGAATGCCGTAATCCGATAGTCCACACGATAGAGCCTGCGACAAAGCCGCGCCTTATCGTGCTCATACCCGACACAGGAGAGCATACCGAAGGGGGATTCTGGTCCGGAAAAACACTGACTCTTACATCGGCACTCGACCCGCTCGTATGCGGAGGCTCAATAGAACTGTCAACCGCATGCGAAGGCAAAGTCTCTTATACGATAACGACCGAGAGCCCGTTCCTCGATATAATCGAGCCCGGAAAGAGCGTCAAATGCGGCAACAGGCGGAGAGTGTTCATCTTCGCTGACAGGATGAAGATGGAAGGCGAACACGAAGTCGGCCGTGTTACGGTGACTTACGAAGGCGGTATCATCAATATCGATGTTCCGGTTTACAATCCGAAGAACACGGAGCAGCTGCCGCCGAATACGTTCATGTTCCCTCCGTATGAAGATAAGGCACATGCAGGATATGTTTCGATAGCCGCACACGGTCATGCGTCAAAGCGTGATACGGATGCGGGAAGCTTTGAGATGATCGACGGACTCGGACCGTGCGGCAGTGCGGTCAAAGCTTTCCCTCAAAACATCTGCTTCACCGATCAGAACGCACCCGCTGTTACATACAACATCCTTACGGACGAAGAAGGAAAGTATGATGTGAGAGTATACACAACACCTGCCAACCCGCTGCGGAACGACGGAAGGATACTGTTCGGGATCGCAGTAAATGAAGCGAAGAGTACCGAAGTAAATATGATCCCGGACGGCTTTGAGGTGACGGACGGGAATGAGGCATGGGAGAAGGGCGTTCTTGACAATATGCGCACCGCCATTATCACCTGCGATCTGAAAAAGGGACTGAACACGATAACGATCAGCGCACGCTCCCCCGGATTCGTTCTTACAAAGATCGTGATCACGCCGGCAGATGTTACGCTTCCGTATTCGTATCTCGGACCCGGCGAGAGCTTTCATACATAAGGAGAAGGGAATGTCTGATATAAGATTTGCAAGGGTATTCGGCGACTATGCCGTGCTTCAGAAAGATAAAGAGATACGTGTGTGGGGATGGAGCGCACCGGGATCGAAGGTGAAGGTTTCGCTTGCGGGATCACCTGTGGAGTGCACCGCTGATGACAACGGAAGATTCGATGCGCTCTTTCCGGCAATGGGTGCCGGAGGTCCGTATACTCTTACCGCAACGGATGAGAGCGGGAATACGGTTAAGAGCTGCAACATAATGATCGGTGACGTGATCGTCATATGCGGGCAGTCCAACATGGAATTTCCGATGGCGCGCGTGAGGGAGACTTATCCTCATGAATGGGACAGCCCGGGGGATGATCTTATCAGAACGTTCAAGGTCACCGAGAACGGCTTATTCGGAAAGAGTATACCCGATGTCGAAACGGGACAATGGAAGAGCTTTGCGGCTGATACTATCGATGAATATTCAGCTGTTGGATACTTTACGGCAAAGCATCTGCGACTCAAAGAGGATGTTGCCGTGGGTATCGTCGATCTGACTCTCGGGGGAGCTCCTATCGAGGCATTCATGAGTGAGGAATCCCTTG
>JAFZRD010000074.1 GCA_017620055.1 Lachnospiraceae bacterium | reverse complement strand
CTCGGTGCGAGGATGCCCAAAGATGTAGTAAGAGATGAAACGGCTCCGGCGATCTGCGAGCTCGTTTTTTCGGTTGACGATGATGCAACGAGGGAGGCACTCAAGGCCCTCGACGTTATGTTAACCGACGATCTTGTTATATTACAGCGCAGGATCGTAAACGGCAAATCGAGCAGCCGGGTCAACGGCGAGACAGTTCCGGCAACCCGCCTTCGCGATATTTCCGGCCTTCTCATCGACATACACGGCCAGCACGAGCATCAGTCACTCTTATACAAGAAAAATCACGGGATCCTCCTCGACAGCTTCTGCGGGGACGGATTCGACGATGAGTTATGTAAACTACACGAAACATACGACCTCTATAAGGAGGCCGAGGCCGAATACGAAAAGGCACTTTCCTCGCAGGAATCCGCCGCAGCCGATCTCGATTATTCGAAGTTTGTCGTAAACGAGATAGAAGCGGCCGCGATCGCGCCGGGCGAAGACGAAACGCTGGAGTGTGATTTTACGAGGATGAACAATTCCCGAAGGATCGCCGAGATACTGACGGGGGTGGAGAATGCGCTTTCCTCGGACGGTGAATGCGCATCCATGATGATAGGACACGCGCTGTCGGGTCTGAAGCAGATATCGGCCATGGATGAAGGCGCAGAGCCGATCTACGAACAGCTCGCCTCGGTCGAAGAACTCCTGTCCGACTGCACGAGACAGCTCTCGTCATATGAGGACAGCCTTGATTTCTCACCTGAGGATTACGAGCGCGTCAAGGAGAGGCTCGACCTTATAAACAGCCTCAAGATGAAGTACGGCCAGACGATCGATGCGATAAATGAGAGACTTGCCGAGGAATCCCAGAAAGTGGAGAAACTCAGCGACCTCGGAGCGTATATTGAAGATCTGAGGTTCAAAAAAGACGGATTATATGATAAACTGTCACAAGTCTGCGCCAAAGTATCGGCAATGCGGCACGAGGAAGCGAAGATTCTCCGGGAGGAGCTCGTCGCCGCGCTTAATAACCTCAACTTCCTTGACGCGAGGTTTGAGATCAGGATCGTATCGGATGAGGGAGCGATGACACGCAACGGCATAGACGATGTGGAATTCCTCATCTCCACCAATCCGGGCGAGGATTTAAAACCCCTTACCGACGTGGCATCGGGAGGGGAACTTTCAAGGATAATGCTTGCGCTCAAATCGGTGCTTGCAAAACGCGACAACATAGGGACACTCATATTTGACGAGATAGATACGGGGATCAGCGGAATGACCGCGCAGCTCGTGGCCGACCGTATGTCGGACATAGCCGGGAAGCACCAGGTCATAGCGGTAACGCATCTGCCGCAGATCGCCAGTCACGCAACGACGCATTTTCTTATCGAAAAATCATCGGACGGGGCTCATACGAGTACGAGCGTGACGCCTTTATCATACGAGGGATCGGTTGAAGAACTCGCGAGGATGCTCGCGGGATCTGCGATCACGGATGCAGTAAGAGTAAATGCAGAAGAACTTAAGAAGAAACAGAAGATCAAGAGCGGCGTATAAGCGGCAGCGCAGAAGAAGGATAATGGTACTCATCTTCGCGATGCTGCTCATTTTGTGCGTGTTCATCATAATGAAGGTGTCGGTGTCGCTCCCGTATGAGACCGTGGATATCATGGACCTTGCAAAGGTTGAGTATTCCGGATTCGACGGTGACGGAAGGGCTACGGTCAGTGTTGACGACGAAGCGGTTGACAGGCTTCTGGCTTCGGTGAAGCAGGAACATGACGAATCGCATTTTGCGAGCAGTGACATCGAGGACGTTGATTACGCCAACTTCAGGCAGAGCCTTTCGTTCTCGATCCCGATGAACACCGGCCTTTCCAACGGCCAGACCGTCAACATCATAAGCACATGCGATACGGCGCTTGCCGAAAAGCTCAAGATAGAAGTCAAAAACGGCAACAGGGAGACGACCGTAGCGGGCCTTCCCGAGGTCACGAGGATACCTCTTGATGAAGTGTTCTCAAACCTCAACGTCGCATTTGACGGCATATCACCCGCGATCACCGTATCGCTACAGAACTCGAGTACACAGCCTCTCGTATCGAAGATGATATTCGAGATCGTCGATGCGAAAGAATACTATTCCGCGGGTGACACTGTCAGGATCCACGCGACTTATACGGATGAGATGTGCCTTGAGACCGGATATACCGTAGATACTCCGGTTGATGACTGCGTGCGTGAATACCCGGTAACATCGGATGCATCATACGTAACGAGCTCATCGGAGCTGTCATCAAAGATCATCAATGAGGCGATAGCGGCAGGCAAGAAGGCGTTTGTCGACGCGAACGAATACGGTGTCAGGATATTCTGCGAGGCCAATCTCGTACCTGTATACGTAAACAAGAAAGCCACTTTCACATACGGATCCCCCAACTATGTCAGCTCGTATTTCAAGTCGGTGTTCCCCGAAAAGGCGGGAGAACTCGGGCTTGCCTATAACGATCTTGACATCATATACGACGTCAAGCTCACGCAGGCGGACGGTGTATCGTGCACGGCATACGGTGCGGTGCGCTTTTCGGATATCATCAGGAACGAAGACGGAAGCTACACATATGATTTTTCCAACCCGCAGCTTCTGTCCGTGTCGTATTATTCGGCAAGGGTCAAAAAGAACGTTGTCGATTCCTATGCCAATTCCTACAACATCGAGAGAGTCTATCCTTAAGGGCTGTTTAAGAGCCCGCTTTTCTTGACATTCTTCCCGAAAAATAATAAAATTTCATAGTGTTTTTTACTTATGTTTAAGGAGGATGATTATGAAAAAGATTGTTTCTATGATCATGTCTGTTGCGATGATCGCAACTCTTACCGCATGCGGCGGTGCTGCAGGCGGTGCAACAGCTTCTGCATCGGGCGATACGATCAGGATCGGTGTTTTCGAGCCTTCGACAGGCGATTCCGCTTCCGGCGGTAAGAAGGAGATCCTCGGAATGCAGTACGCAAACGCAGAGACTCCCACTGTTGAGGTTGGCGGCAAGACATACAATGTTGAGCTTGTTATAGCCGACAACGGTTCTTCGGCAGACAAGGCTCCTTCGGCAGCTTCAGAGCTTGTCGGAAAGGATGTTTCCCTTGTTCTCGGTTCATACGGATCGGGCGTATCGATGGCAGGCGGCCCCAAGTTCGAGGAAGCAGGCCTTGCAGCTATCGGTGTTACATGTACGAACCCCAACGTTACGGCAGGTAACGATTACTACTTCAGAATCTGTTTCCTGGATAACTTCCAGGCAGACGTTCTTGCAAACTTTGCAATGGACAAGTTCTCGGCCAAGAAGGCATACTGCCTCGGTGAGAACGGTAACGAGTACGACCAGGGTCTGTGCGTATTCTTCAAGCAGGTGTTTGAGGCAGCAGGCGGAGAGGTCATCACAGACTCATTCCCGACCAACAACTCGGACTTCACTTCTTACCTGAACAAGGCTAAGAGCGAAGGCGCAGACGTTATCTTCACACCCGTTTCGATCGCTTACGCAAAGCAGATCATGGAGCAGGCAGCTTCACTTGATATCGGTATCCCGTTCCTCGGCTCGGATACACTTGATGACAACATGGTTCTCGAGGCAACAAAGGGAACGAACCTTCAGCTCTTCGTTTCAACCTTCTATCAGGAGGGCGGTTCCGAGAAGTTCGATAAGGGTATCAAGGATTACATCAACAGCAACTCAAGCGCTCTTACCGCAAACGGCGGAAACGACACGATCTCGGCCGTTACGGCGATGGGTTACGATGCATACTATGTTGCACTTGAAGCGATCAAGGCAGCAGGCTCAGGCGACAAGGGTGCCATCAAGGCAGCCATCCCCGGCGTAAAGTATGACGGTGTTTCAGGTTCGATAGCATTTGACTCTGTAGGCGATGCAGTACGTGATACGGCTTACATCAAGACCGCAGACACAGCTACGGGAACATGGGCATTCGAGAAGGTTCAGACAGGATCTTCAAGCAAATAAGTTTTAGTAAAAATCATTAACGGATAAAGGACAGATCTTATGGAATATGTCATTTCGGTATTGCTTTCCGGAATATCGGTAGGAGGGCAATATGCACTGATAGCGATCGGATATACGCTTGTATACGGGATACTTCGCCTGATCAACTTTGCACACGGCGATGTGTTTATGGTAGCCGGACTGATGGGTATATATTTTACCGCGACGATGCCTGTTACCGTATCGATCCCGCTTGTGATAATACTGACTGTTTTTCTCGGGTTTGCGATAGAGCGTTGTGCATACAAACCTCTGCGAAGCGCGCCGAGGATGTCGGTCATGATATCTGCGATAGGAGTGAGCTATCTGCTGCAGAACACAGCCACCTACGTTACCGGAGGGCAGCCGATGACATATCCCGAGATAAAATTCCTGTGCAGTACAGTAAATGTTGCGGGCACGCAGACGAAATGGGTCGTTATCATCACGCCGTTCCTCGTTCTGCTTCTTGTGTTCGCACTTACGATCCTCATCGATCGTACCAAGGTTGGTATGGCCATGAGAGCCGTATCAAAGGATTTTGAGACAAGCCGTCTGATGGGTATCAGGATCAACAGTGTCATCTCGGCAACGTTCGTAATCGGATCGGCACTTGCCGCGGTCGGCTCGGTGCTGTTCTTCTCGAACTATCCCGCGATCACTCCGACGGCGGGCGCGATGCCCGGCCTTAAGGCATTCGTTGCGGCCGTGTTCGGCGGTATCGGATCGATACCGGGAGCGGTTCTCGGCGCATTCCTTATCGGAATATGCGAGACGATCATAAAGGGACTGCCGTCGGCATGGGATGTATCCGTGTTCTCGGATGCGTTCACGTTCGCGCTTCTCATCATCATTCTGATATTCAAACCGCAGGGTCTCTTCGGAGAGGCTGCAACGGACAAGGTGTAAGTCATGAATAAGAGTCGAAAATCACTCCCGGTGTTTATCGGGGTATCCATATTATTACTTCTCGTTATACTGCTTGAGAACCTGTGCGATCTCATTCCGGGACT
>JAFZRD010000073.1 GCA_017620055.1 Lachnospiraceae bacterium | reverse complement strand
GAGAGCAAGTGCTGCGGCATATCGCTCGGCAAATACAGACAGCAGAACAACGACAACAAGTGGATGCATTACAAATACAAGGACGGTGCGCAGACGCAGAGAGACTGCACGCTTATCGCACAGCTCGACGGGTGGAGCAGGGAGACTGTCGGCTCGCATATCGTGAGGAACTGCGACATTCACGACAACGGCCAGACGGGTATCGTCGGCAATCTCGGATGCGTGTTCTCGATAATTGAGAACAACCACATCCATAACAATAACAACAAGAGGAACCTTGCGGGAGCCGAAACGGGCGGTATCAAACTGCACGCGGCGATCGACGTTATAATCCGTAACAATCATATCCATGACAACGTACGCGGTATATGGCTCGACTGGCAGTGCCAGGGAACGCGCGTGTCATCAAATCTGTTCCACGACAACTGCATGTCGAGGGATCATCTTCCCAAGGAAGAGAATATTGAAGGGCTCGGGATCGGCGAGGATCTGTGGATCGAGATCGCACACGGACCGACGCTCGTTGACAACAATGTCATGCTCTCCGAGAGGTGTGTCAGGATCGCGGCCCAGGGTATCGCGTTCGTACACAACCTGTTCTGCGGTGCACTCACCGGTGTCGGAAGGGGAGTCCGAAACGGCACGAACGAGTATCCCTCACCGAGATTCACACCGATACACAGGCCGCACAGCACCGATGTGACCGGCTTCATGACCGTGCTTCACGGCGACGTAAGATTCTATAACAATGTGTTCGTTCAGCCCGAAGTCAGGGAAAGCATGAAAGAGATATGCAGGGGCGACGGCGACGAATGGGATGACATGAACCTAACGGCCGGTACGGTTCCTTACAGCGGATACATGAAGGAAGATACGTGGAAGGCCATGTTTGACGGATACTGCGGCGAAGGTGCCGAGGTCTCGAGAGACCGCTATTATATGCCGCTTCCTGTATGGACGGGCGGAAACGTGTTCTTAAACGGTGCCGTACCGTGCGATATCGAGGAAGACTTCACGGTCGACAAAGACCGTACCGTCAAGGTCGAGCTTCGCGAAGAGGGCGGCCTTAAGGTCGTGACCGGCCTTGAGGGGATCTTAAAGCCCGGTAAAATGATAACTTCCGAGACGCTCGGTGAGGCATTCGAGCCCGAGGAGCGGTTCGAGAATCCGGACGGATCGGATATCGTCTTCGATACTGACTTCTACGGCAGGAAACGTCCGCAAACGCCCGTTGCAGGCCCGTTTGCGTGATCTGCCGATAACTCTCGACAAACGATTTTACCTGGGGTAAAATCATAAAATAGACTATCTAAAAGGAGACCAAAGACTATGGGCAAATATTTCGGAACAGACGGATTCCGCGGCAAAGCGGGCGTTGTCCTTACGGCTGAACATGCATTCAAGACCGGACAGTTCCTCGGCTGGTACTACAGCAAGGAGAGAGCGGCCAAGATCGTGATCGGCAAGGACACGAGACGTTCATCGTATATGTACGAGAACGCGCTCTCTGCGGGTATCACCTCCACGGGAGGCAACTGTTATCTGCTTCACGTTACGACGACACCGTGTGTGAGCTACATCACGAGAACGGAAGGATTCGACTGCGGTATCATGATATCCGCGAGCCACAACCCGTTCTTCGACAACGGTATCAAGCTTCTCAACGGCGAAGGTGAGAAGATGGAAGACGAGATACAGGATATGGTCGAGAAGTTCATCGACGGCGAGTTTGAGGGTGTTACGGCAGCTACAGACGACAAGATCGGACAGACGATCGACTTCTATTCCGGAAGAAACAGATACATCGGCTACCTCACATCGATAGCACCGGTTTCGTTCGAGAACCGCAAGGTCGCACTCGACTGTGCGAACGGCAGTTCCTGGATGATCGGACGTGCGGTGTTTGATGCGCTCGGTGCCAAGAACTATGTAATGAACAACACACCCGACGGCGTCAACATCAATCTCAACGCCGGATCCACTCATATCGAGGGGCTCCAGAAGTATGTCAGGGAGAACAAGGTGGATGTCGGATTCGCATTCGACGGAGATGCCGACAGATGTCTTGCGGTCGATGAGTACGGCGATGTCGTAAACGGCGACATGATCATGTACATCTGCGCAAAGCATATGAAGAGCAAGGGAATGCTCCCGAGCAATACGGTCGTCACGACAGTCATGTCCAACTTCGGACTGTACAAGGCTCTTGACAATATCGGGATCGGATACGAGAAGACCAAGGTCGGTGACAGATACGTTTATGAGAACATGAAGGAGAACAACCACATGCTCGGCGGCGAACAGTCGGGACACGTTATCTTCAGGAAATACGCCCACACGGGTGACGGCCTTGTTACCGCGATCATGCTCATGACGGTCATGGTTGAGACTCAGCTTCCGCTCTCGGTTCTTGCGAGCGAGATCAAGATGTATCCCCAGGTGCTCAAGAACGTCGAGGTCGACGACAAGGAGAAGACTCTTGACGATCCCGCGGTAAAGAAGAGTGTTGACGATACGACGGCATACCTCGGAAATGACGGACGCGTGCTTCTCCGTGCATCGGGTACCGAACCGGTACTGCGTGTAATGTCCGAAGCGGTCACGTACAAGGACTGCGAGAAGTGTGTCGATGAGATCATCGATGCGATGAGACAGTCCGGACATCTTGTCAAGGTTCGCTAGTCAAGGAGGAAACGGTAATGAAGTTAACCATAAACGATCTGTATGATCTGACACATACGAAAGCAGCAGATTACCTTAAGCAGTTCACATATCCGTGGGAAGCTCTCGAAGGTATCAAGGAGCTTATTCTTAAGCTCGGCGAGGAACTCGATCCCGCAGAGTACGATCATCCGAAGGATGATGTATGGATCGCCAAGGATGCGAAGGTATATCCGAACAACTACATTGACGGACCGTGCATCATCGGTCACAAGACCGAAGTTCGTCCCGGCGCGTTCGTCAGGGGTTCGGCGCTTGTCGGCGACAACTGCGTTGTAGGTAATTCGACGGAGCTCAAGAACGTGATCCTCTTCGATAATGTTCAGGTTCCCCATTACAACTATGTCGGCGATTCGATACTCGGATACAAAGCCCATATGGGAGCGGGCTCGATCACGAGTAACGTCAAGTCCGACAAAAAGCTTGTTGTCATCAAGAACGGTGACGAGCATATCGAGACCGGCCGCAAGAAGGTCGGCGCGCTTGTCGGTGACCGCGTTGAAGTCGGGTGCAATTCAGTCCTCAATCCCGGCACAGTCATCGGCAGGGACAGCAACGTCTATCCCGTATCATGCGTTCGCGGAGTGATCCCGGAGAACAGCATCTACAAGGAGGCGAAGAAGATAGTCGTCAAGAGAAACGACGAATAAGATATCAGTTCAAGGAGGGATAAAATGAGAGTAATAGTAGCAGACACCTATGAAGAAGGCGCAAAGAAGGCGGCGGATGTCATCGAGAGACTCGTCCGCGAGAATCCTGAGTGTACGCTCGGTCTTGCAACGGGTTCGAGTCCGGTTGGCATGTACAAAGAGCTCGCGAGAAGATGCAAAGAGGAGGGACTTGATTTTTCCAAAGTGCATTCGGTCAATCTTGACGAGTATGTCGGACTGGAGCCGACACATCCGCAGAGCTACAGATTCTTCATGGATGACAATCTGTTTAACCATATCAATATCGACAAGGCAAACACATATGTAGCAAAAGGTACGGGCGATGTGGAGGCAAACCTCAAGGAGTTCAACGATATTCTGGATCGGACCGACATCGATCTTCAGGTTCTCGGCGTAGGTCCCGACGGACATCTCGGGTTCAACGAGCCCGGCGCGTTCCTCTATGAGAAGGCACACAAGGAGACTCTCGAGGACAGCACGATCGATGCGAACACGAGATTTTTCTCAAGCCGTGATGAGGTACCGAGGTTTGCTGTCACGATGGGAATGGGAAGCATCATGAAGGCAAAGACGCTCCTGATGATCATCAACGGCAACAAGCAGGATGCAGCAAGGAAGCTCCTCATGGACGACAAGATCGATCCGATGTGCCCCGCAACATTCATGCGCCTGCACAGGGATGCCATCGTCGTTATAGAGAAGGCACTCGCCGACGAGATCGGATACAGGGGCTGAAGTGTGACGTTAGTGTGACGCTTTATCTGCTAGTATATAACTGTTCAGAGATGAACTGTTCCGGATACCAAAGTAGCAACAATCCAGAAGGAGGATACTCAAATGGACAATGAGAAGATCATCAACGACGCCGAGCTTTCGGAAGTAAGCGGTGGAAAGAGCGAGAAGGAAAAAGAGAGAGAAGAGCATGAAAAGGCTGAGAGAGCTCTTCACGGTCATATTGTAAAGGATATGCTCGGTAACGTAACGTTTACCGACAAGACCGGAGCTGTCGGAAACTTTACGGCAGATGAGTGGGCAAGTCTCCGGAAGAACTGGGACTACACCGGTAATCCCGAATACTTCATGGAAACGATCAACGTTGCCGAACTCAAAGGCGTAGAGAAGAATATCGCGAAGGCGTAATATTCCGGAACATAACGGATCCCCCCTGCTGCCGTAACGGCCGGGGGGGATCTTTTTATTTTGTGAAAATCATATCGGGGGATCACTTGGAAAGGCCGTAATATGCCGCGATCCCTCTCGCATCGGCAACACCGAGCTCCTGAAACTGTGCCTGGGTCGTCAGGTGATTGGCAAGGTCCGAAGGCGATGTGCAGTATGCGTGCTCTACAATAATGCAAGGGATGCCGGCAGTCTTGGCCTTGTTGATGAGCGCGTAATAATCTTTCGGAGTTCCGTCCGGGTATGTGCTCACCGCGGAGTTGCGGTATACGATACCTGTCCCGTTCGGGCAGAGCTTCCAGTTATTGATCGTAAGGCCCGTTGCGGTAAGCTTCGGAAGGATAGACTGGGCAAGCCCGAGTCCCGTAAGACATATGTCGGGGCGGTAGAACGCGTTCGGTATGATGATCTTGCATCCGCTCTGGTTCGGATCGTAGTCGGAATCAAGATCGTTGTGAAGACTTACGATCGCATTGGCTCCGACCGAGGCCGCATAATTGACTCTTCCGGCGATACATGATGTCGATCCCGAAGGATCCGCACCGTAAGGGCAGTCTAGGGTCGATCTTGTCAGATATACCTTGACGCCTTTGTACGTCTCGAGTTCCTGTTTGCAATACATAGCTATCGCAAGGTTTGCGTATTCCTCTATGAACGAATTGTAATGTGCGCCGTTATGTGTTGTGTCATGGCCCGGATCGAGCGCTATGACGATGCTCTTTGCGGCTGCTTTCGAACTCTTCGCCTTGGCAGAAACAGGCAGGGAAAAAACCGATGCGAGCGAGAAGGCAAGCGTCAGGCAAAGAGCTGTTTTCAGTGATCTTCTGATGGTCTGGTTCATTTGTATCCTCCGGTTTTTGTTTGTTTGGCAATCATTATACTATATTTTATTTATTGTGGCGAGTATGGGTGCTTCGTGGTAAAATACGTATATATCAACATTTTGAACGTTATGTTCACGGGAGGGCGCAATGAGCGAACTGTTTCGTCAAAAGAGTATGGACAGGATCAATTCCCCTGAGGAATTGAACGATTACATAAGGGTCACGTCACCTTCGGTGTGGCTCGTGCTTCTCGCATGCGTGGTCATCCTTGTCGGAGCTCTTGTATGGGGATCCATAGGGAGCGTTGAAGAGGAGACTGCAGACGGCACGGTGAAGACGATCCATCCCATCACTTATATCACCAATTAGTCAGTAAACTTATCACGGACAGAAGACAAATGTCACGACACATAAATAAACAACCTGTCAAACACGGGGTAGCCAAGGTACCCGTTGTAATGCAAATGGAGGCGCTTGAATGTGGGGCAGCCTCCCTCTGTATGATATTGGCATATTACGGAAAGTGGGTTCCGCTTGAGCAGGCGAGGAGTGACTGCGGCGTCAGCCGTGACGGCTCGAATGCCAAGAACATCCTGACAGCCGCCAGAAACTACGGGCTCGATGCGGCGGGATACAAGCTCGAACCCGATGAACTGTTTGAGGAGGGACATTTCCCCTGTATAGTTCACTGGGAGTTCAACCACTTCGTCGTATGCGACGGTATCAAGGGAAACAAAGTATATCTCAACGACCCCGCACGCGGTAATCTGACCGTCACCAAAGAGAGATTCGATGAAGCGTTCACGGGTATCGCGATACTGTTTGAGCCTACAGAGCAGTTTGAGCCGGGTGGCAAACCGAAGAGCGTTCTCGGGTTTGCGATGGAGCGTCTGCGCGGATGCTCCGCGGCGATGGTATTCGTTGCCGCAACTACGATCATAACATCGCTGACCACTATCGTTACATCGGGATTTTCACGTATATTCATGGACCAGCTCCTTCCGGGACGTAACGCTTCCTGGGTGACCCCGTTCTTTGTCGGACTCGGGATCATAACGGCCATTCAGATAATAGCCGCATGGGTGCAGGCCGTATACCAGCTGCGCCTGAACGGTAAGATGGATGCTGTCGGAAGTTCAAGCTACCTGTGGAAAGTCCTTCGCCTTCCGATGGAATTCTTTTCCCAGAGAATGGCGGGTGACATACAGGGAAGGATGAACTCCAACGCATCGATAGCGGAGACCGTTGTCAATACGCTCGGACCTCTGGTGCTCAACACCGCGATGATGATATTCTACCTTGTCGTTCTGGTCCGTTATTCGCTTGTGCTCACATGTGTCGGTCTTGTGAGTGTTCTTGTCAGTGCCCTTATGTCGAGGTATATATCCAAGAAACGTATCAATATCACGAGAGTCATGATGAGGGATTCGGGTAAGCTCGCATCTGCCACGGTCAATGCCGTTGACATGATAGAGACTATCAAGGCGAGCGGTGCAGAGAACGGATTCTTCGAGAAATGGTCGGGTTATCAGGCTTCGGTCAACACACAGACCGTACGTTACGAGAAGCAGGACCAGATGCTCGGTATCATCCCGGCGGCCGTCAGCACCGCGATGAACATGCTCATCCTTTCGATGGGCATATGGTTCACGATACAGGGTAACTTCACGGTAGGTATGATCATGGCGTTCCAGACGTACATGACATCGTTCATGGCGCCTGTCGGACAGCTTATCGGTGCCGGACAGACGATACAGGAGATGCGTACGGCAATGGAGAGGATCGAGGATGTCATGTGCTATCCCGACGATCCGCAGTTTGATATAGAGACGGAGTCTGACGAGTATGACAAGCTCGGCGGCACACTCTCGATGAAGAACGTTACGTTCGGTTATTCAAAGCTTGCCGATCCGCTCATAGTGGACTTCAATCTCGAACTCAAACAGGGTTCGCGCGTGGCGTTCGTCGGCGCATCGGGAAGCGGCAAGAGTACGCTTTCAAAGCTTATATCCGGCCTCTACAGACCGTGGAGCGGACAGATACTCTTTGACGGCAAGCCGATCGATGAGATAGACAGGAACGTGTTCAGGAGTTCTGTCGCCGTTGTCGATCAGGACATTATCCTCTTTGAGGATTCCATAGCCGGCAATATCAAGATGTGGGACAGCACGATAGAGGATTTCGAGATGATCATGGCTGCGAGGGATGCACAGATCCATGACGACATCATGCAGAGAACAGGTAACTACAGATATAAGATCATCGAAGGCGGAAGGGATTTTTCCGGAGGACAGCGTCAGCGTCTTGAGATCGCAAGAGTGCTCGCACAGGATCCGACGATGATAATACTTGACGAGGCAACGAGTGCGCTTGATGCGAAGACCGAATATGAGGTCGTTAAGGCCATCAAGGATCGCGGCATCACCTGCATAGTCGTGGCGCACAGGCTCTCGACGATCCGTGACTGCGACGAGATAATCGTGCTCGATCAGGGTAAGGTCGTTGAGCGCGGAACTCATGACGAACTGATGAAACTTGACGGAGCATACAAGACGCTCGTAACGAGCGTATAAGAGGATAGAAGATGGGTTGGTTTGACGAGCAGATAAGGATGCGCAAGCAGTCGGATGATACAGCCTTTTCGGATTCGTTCAGGCAGATAGCCGGTGCGGTCATGGGGCGGCAGCTTTATGACAGTCTCAACAACGACCGGCGAATGACCGAGGACGCGATCGGGGAGATACTGCAGTATTACCGAGTGAAGGCTGGGGACGTTCCCGACAGCATGACCGAGATCAACGAAGTTCTCGAATATCTCATGAGACCGCACGGAATCATGAGGCGTACTGTGCGCCTTGATCCCGGCTGGCATAAGGATGCGGTCGGTGCGATGCTCGGTACGAGAAAAGAGGACGGCAGCGTTGTAGCGCTTCTTCCTTCGAAGATATCGGGATACGATTTCTATGACAGGAAGCAGGAGCGTACCGTTCATATCAACCGCAGGAACGAGGGGATGATAGATACCGAGGCGATCGCTTTCTACAAG
>JAFZRD010000072.1 GCA_017620055.1 Lachnospiraceae bacterium | reverse complement strand
AGGCGTTATCCGGTCGATGCGGATGTAGTTACCGGTGTACCCGATTCGGGACTGACGGCTGCGGCGGGCTACGCGATGCAGGCAGGGATACCGTTTGAACTCGCGTTTGCCAAGAACAGCTATGTCGGAAGGACGTTCATCAAACCGACCCGGGAAGAGCGTACGAGTGCCGTAGCCATAAAGCTTCGTGTCATTGAAGACGTGGTCAAAGGCAGACGGATCGTACTTACCGACGATTCGATAGTAAGGGGTACGACGCTTGCGAACATAATTAAGGAGATGAGAAGATTCGGTGCACTCGAGGTGCATGTGAGAATATCATCGCCCCCGTTTCTCCATCCGTGTTATTATGGAACGGATGTCCCCGACAACTCGGAACTTATCGCGAACGGACATACAAAAGAAGAGATACGCGCCAGGATCGGTGCGGATTCGCTCGAGTATCTGTGCATAGAGGATCTTGACGAGATGACGCATGGCCTGCCGCTTTGCAAAGCGTGCTTTGATGGGAGATATATCGATGAATCAGAGATTTGACAGAAAGGTAGTACTTGAAGACGGAAGCGTATTTGAGGGCTTCGGGTTCGGGAGCCTCAATGACAAATTCGTAGAGCTCGTCTTCAACACTTCAATGGTCGGATACCAGGAGATACTGTCGGACCTGTCGTATACGGATCAGGCGGTCGTGATGACGTATCCGCTTATCGGCAATTACGGGATATGCGACGGTGACAATGAATCCGATACTCCCGGGATATCGGGCGTGATCGTCAGAAACTGCTGCGACGGACCTTCCAATTTCAGGTGCGGGGCTACGCTTGACGATACGATGAAGAAGTATGATATCGCAGGCATATCCGGAATAGACACGAGAACGCTCACAAGACATATACGTGACAAGGGAAGCTGTAAGGCTCTGATAACAGATGCCGGAAACGATAAAGCACTTGACGATCTTTCAAAATGGATACCGTCCACGGACCAGGTCGCAAGAGCTTCGACAAAGAATACATATGTCATTCCCGCCCCTTCGGGAAGATCGTGTCGTCCCGTCGTCGTTATCGACTGCGGCATCAAGAAGAACATACTGAGGATGATGAGCAAAAGAGACGTTCCGGTGACAGTCGTTCCGTGGGATACGGATGCGGAAACGATAATGAATTTCGATCCGTGCGGGGTGTTCATATCAAACGGCCCCGGAGATCCCGAGTCCTGTGTTCCGACGATACAGACTATGAAAGCACTCATAGGGAAGATACCGATATTCGGCATATGTCTGGGTCACCAGATCATAAGCCTTGCTTACGGTGCGAAGACATACAAGCTCAAGTTCGGACACCGCGGAGGCAATCACCCGGTAAGGAACATGCTGACAGGCAAGATCGAGATCACGTCCCAGAACCATTCGTATGCGGTCGTTCCGGAAAGCCTTGCGGGAACGGGCCTGGAGATAACACACATCAATCTTCTCGATGATACGGTGGAAGGTGTCAGGTGCGAGTCGGACAGACTGTTCTCGGTGCAGTACCATCCCGAGAGCGCGCCGGGACCGTGCGACAGTGAGTATCTGTTCGACATATTCTTTAAAGAGATAAACAGGTAATACGGAAAGGCAGGAAGGCAATGCCCAAAAGAAGCGATATAAAAAAGATCCTTGTCATAGGTTCGGGACCGATCGTCATAGGACAGGCTGCGGAGTTCGATTATGCCGGAACGCAGGCGTGTCTGGCGCTTCGTGAGGAAGGCTATGAAGTTGTGCTTTGCAACTCGAACCCTGCGACGATAATGACGGATGAGGTCATAGCGGACAAGGTGTACATGGAGCCGCTCACACTTGAATTCGTTGCCAAGATAATCCGTATGGAAAGGCCCGATGCGATACTCGCGGGTATCGGCGGACAGACGGGATTAAACCTTGCGGTAGCGCTCGAGAAGAAGGGTGTCCTTGACGAGTGCGGAGCAAAGCTCCTCGGAACGAGTATAGAGAGCATAGAGATGGCCGAGGACAGGGAACTGTTCAAGGAGCTGTGCGTCAGGATCGGTGAGCCGATACTGCCTTCACTGATCGCAGGCTCGATGGAGGAAGGTCTTGAGGCCGCGAAGAAGATCGGTTATCCGGTAGTGCTTCGCCCGGCATATACGCTCGGAGGGACGGGCGGCGGATTTGCCGACAACGAAGAAGAGTGCCGCGAGATAATGAAGAACGCCCTCGCACTCTCACCCGCACATCAGGTGCTCGTTGAGAAGAGTGTACGGGGTTACAAAGAGATAGAATACGAGGTCATAAGGGACGCCAACGATACGGCGATAACGATATGCAACATGGAGAACATCGATCCGGTAGGTATCCATACCGGAGACTCGATAGTCGTATGTCCGAGCCAGACGCTCACGAACAAAGACTATCAGATGCTCCGTTCATCGGCCCTAAAGATCATCCGCGCGCTCAAGATCGAAGGCGGATGCAATGTACAGTTCGCACTCGATCCCGATTCGTTCGATTATTATCTTATAGAAGTCAATCCCAGGGTATCAAGATCATCGGCACTTGCATCAAAAGCGAGCGGTTATCCGATTGCAAGAGTCAGTGCGAAGATTGCCGTCGGAATGCATCTTGAAGAGATCCGTCTCGCGAACACGGTTGCGGCATTCGAACCTTCGATGGACTATGTCGTAACGAAGATGCCGAGATTCCCGTTCGACAAATTCTCGGATGCGAACAACAGTCTCGGCACACAGATGAAGGCTACCGGCGAAGTCATGAGTGTCGGAAGGACGATTGAAGAGAGCCTTTTAAAAGCGATACGTTCGCTCGAAGTCGGAGCGTTCCATCTGTATCTCGAGAAGTTTGATACATTCTCCAAAGAAGAACTCGAAGAATACATCAGAACCGGAACCGATGACAGGATATATGCGATAGCGCGTCTCCTGCGGATGGGCGTTACGTCTTCGCACATATCGGAGATCACCGGGATCGACAGATTCTTTGTCGACAGGTTTAAGACGATCACCGATATGGAAGAGCGCATTGCATCATCACCCGGCGATAAGAAACTTCTGTACGAAGCCAAGAAGATGGGATTTTCCGACCGCGAGGTCGGGCTCCTGTGGAAGAAGAGCGCACATGAGATATTCGATCTGAGGAAAGAGTGGGGCATCATGCCGGTCTACAAGATGATCGATACGTGCGCGTCGGAGTTTAAATCATACGTGCCGTATTTCTATTCGACATACGAGGATGAGAACGAATCGAAGATCACCTCGAACAGGAAGATCATCGTGCTCGGATCCGGACCGATCAGGATCGGACAGGGTGTGGAATTCGACTACTCGACCGTTCATGCGGTCAAGACGATCAAGGAGCAGGGCTTCGAGGCGATAATCATCAATAACAACCCCGAGACCGTATCGACCGATTACACGACGAGCGACAAGCTGTACTTCGAGCCGCTGTGCGTTGAGGACGTCGTCAATATTATCGAGATGGAACAGCCCGAGGGAGTCATCGCGATACTCGGCGGACAGACCGCGATCAATCTCGCAGAGCCGCTTCTCGAGTACGGCGTGAAGATAATAGGTACCGACTGCGAGGCGATAGAGCGGGCGGAGAACAGGGATGCGTTCGAAAGGGTTCTTCTCGATCTTGATATCCCGCAGCCGAAGGGCGTTGCGGTCACCGACGTTGAAGCGGGTGTTGCCGCTGCCGAAGAGATAGGTTATCCGGTGCTCGTGCGTCCGAGCTTTGTTCTCGGAGGACGTGCGATGCAGATCGTCTCCAAGGAAGAGGAGATGAGGCATTACCTCAAGACCGCGGTCGAGATCGACGTGGACAAGCCGGTGCTTGTCGACAAATACATCAAGGGCAAGGAAGTCGAAGTCGATGCGGTATGCGACGGTATCAACGTGTTCGTTCCGGGAATAATGGAACTCGTTGAGAGGACGGGTGTTCACTCGGGAGATTCGATAAGTGTGTATCCGCCGTTCTCACTTTCCGACAAGGTGAAGGGAACGATACTCGAGTACACGAAGAAGCTCGGTGTCGGGATCGGTATCGTCGGGCTCTTCAACATACAGTTCATAGTCGATGAAGACGAGAAAGTATACATTATAGAAGTCAATCCGAGATCCTCGAGAACGGTTCCGTTCCTCTCGAAGGCGACCGGATATTCGCTCGCGGATATCGCGACAAAGTGCATACTCGGAACGTCGCTCAAAGAGCAGGGGCTGTTCACGATATATCCCGAGGAGAGAAAGAGATGGTGCGTCAAGGTTCCGGCGTTCTCGTTCTCGAAGCTCAAGGGAATGGATTCGTACCTGTCACCCGAGATGAAATCGACCGGTGAGGCGATAGGATATGACGACAAACTCCACCGTGCGATGTACAAAGCACTCGTTGCATCGGGAATTAAACTTCGCAACTACGGCACCGTTATAGTGTCGCTGGCCGATGAGGACAAAATGGAAGGCATGCCTCTCATCAAGCGTTTTTACGATATGGGATTCAATATCGAGGCGACTTCTCTTACAGGCGAGTACCTGAACAATTACGGAGTCAAGACGCGCATCAGGAAGAAACTGTCCGAGGGAAGCGAGGAGATACTCGATGCGATCCGTTCGGGAAACGTTGCGTATGTCATCAACAGCCGTGCGGTCCTCTCCGGTGTTCACTATGTTGACGGAGCTGCGATAAGGCGCTGCGCGATCGAGAACAACGTAACGATATTCACGTCGCTCGATACCGTAAGAGTGCTGCTTGACGTACTCGAGGAGCAGACGATAAAGGTATCGACGATATTCTGATTTGTACAAAAAATATGTTCATGCCGGTAAAACATTTGTATAAAAATAACTATTGTCAAATACCGGGAACGGTTATATAATCATCACATAAAACAAAGGCGTTTGGGAAACCCCCAGGCGCCTTTTCTTTTATATCTGACTATTCATACCGCCGCAGATCCGAAGGGTCTGACGTGTTTTGGCAATGGGGCCGCAGGAGACTATCTCCGGCGGCTTTTCTTATTTCCGAAGGACGGGCGGAATACAAATGAGGAGGTGAATATTATGAGTGGTGAGATTATGGAGTACATCCAAAAAGAAGTATACGGCGTATGGTTCCTCATAGGTGCCGCGCTCGTCTT
>JAFZRD010000071.1 GCA_017620055.1 Lachnospiraceae bacterium | reverse complement strand
GGTAACTGGTTCAAGAAAGGTGCATGGCAGTATTCGTGGGGCGCGCTCTTCTATGTTGTACTTGTAGTGTTCTTCGCATACTTCTATACATCGATCACATTCAATCCGATGGAGGTTGCCGAGAACATGAAGAAGTCGGGCGGATTCATCCCCGGTACGCGTCCGGGTAAGCCGACCCAGGAATATCTTAACAAAGTACTCAATTACATCGTGTTCATCGGTGCGATAGGACTGATCATCGTTGCGCTCATTCCGATATTCTTCAACGGACTGTTCGGAGCAAGTGTTTCATTCGGCGGAACGAGTCTTATCATCATCGTAGGCGTAATACTTGAGACGATGAAACAGATCGAATCCCAGATGGTCGTAAGAAATTACAAGGGATTTTTGACAGACTGAGAGAAGTGATTTTCGCCCATAAGACAAGGCTGATCTGCAGCCTTGTCTTATGTGACGGTTAGGAAAAGGACGTATATGAAAATCATAATGCTCGGCGCACCCGGCGCCGGAAAAGGAACACAGGCAAAGCTGATCGCTGAGAAATACGGGATCCCTCACATCTCGACCGGAGATATCTTCCGTGCGAACATCAAAGAGGGGACCGATCTCGGTAAGGAAGCGAAAGAATACATGGACAAGGGACAGCTCGTTCCCGATGAGCTGACGGTCAGGATACTTCTTGACCGCGTGTCAAAGGATGACTGTAAGAACGGATATGTTCTTGACGGATTCCCGAGGACGATCCCGCAGGCGCAGGTACTTGATTCGGAAGTTGCAAAGATGGGTGACAAGATTGATTTTGCCATCGATGTGGACGTTCCGGACGAGAACATTATCCGCAGGATGGGCGGCAGACGCGCATGTCTTAAGTGCGGTGCCACATATCATATCGAGCATGTTCCTCCGAAGAAGGAAGGTATATGCGACACATGCGGAAGCGAACTGGTCCTTCGTGATGACGATAAGCCCGAAACGGTCAAGAACCGCCTCGAGGTATACCATAAACAGACACAGCCTCTCATCGACCATTACAGCAGACTCAACATACTGCGCACGGTTGACGGGACACAGGATGTCAAGGATGTGTTCGACAACATCGTAAAGCTCCTGGAGGCATAGAATGGCTGTTACGATCAAATCCGCACGTGAGATAGATCTGATGAGAGAGTCATGCAGGCTTCTCGAGGAAGTGCATGACGAACTGGGAAAGTTCATCAAGCCCGGTATTTCGACGCTTGACATCGACAGATACGGCGACGAACTGATCCGCGAGCGCGGAGGGGTTCCGAACTTCCTGAACTACAACGGATATCCGGCAAGCATATGCGTATCGGTGAACGAGGAGGTCGTACACGGTATCCCCAGAAAAGACAGGATATTGCAGAGCGGAGATATCGTAAGCCTTGATGCCGGACTCATATACAAAGGGTATCATTCCGATGCGGCAAGGACTTATCCGGTCGGAGAAGTGGCACCGGAAGTTCAGCAGCTCATCGATGTTACGAAACAGTCGTTCTTCGAAGGAATAAAGATGGCGCGCGCGGGCAATCACCTGTTTGACATATCAAATGCCATCGATGCGTTCATCAAACCGTACGGGTACGGGATAGTACGTGACCTTGTAGGACACGGGATAGGAACTTCGCTTCACGAGGATCCGCAGATCCCGAACTTCGCACAGCACCGCCGCGGGCTCAAGCTGATGCCCGGAATGACACTCGCGATCGAGCCGATGATCAACCTCGGCACATACGAGGTCGAGTGGCTTGACGATGACTGGACGGTTGTGGCGATAGACGGACTTCCTTCGGCGCACTACGAGAACACGATACTGATAACCGAAGGTGAGCCGGAGATACTCACGTTATCTCATTAGATTTGGATTTGTTTCACGGAGGAGATTGAATGTCAAAAGCAGATGTTATCGAGCTTGAAGGTACTGTGGTGGAAAAGCTTCCCAATGCGATGTTCAGGGTTAAACTCGAGAACGACCATGAAGTTATCGCGCATATAAGCGGAAAGCTTCGGATGAACTTTATCCGTATACTGCCCGGTGACAAGGTAACTCTTGAGATGTCGCCTTACGATCTTTCAAAAGGACGCATCATCTGGAGAGATAAATAAGCCGGATACTACATGTTGTAGGGCAGAAATTTATTGAATTTTAACACCTCTGGTGGTAAAATATATAGCGGTCTGTTTTCAGACCGTATGGTTTGCAAAGGCAGAGATAGGAGGAAGAAAGATGAAAGTAAGATCTTCTGTAAAACCGATCTGCGACAAGTGCAAAGTCATCAAGAGAAAGGGTAAGATCAGGATCATCTGTGAGAACCCGAAGCACAAGCAGAGACAGGGCTAAGGCCCAAATGATAGATAGATTTTTGGATTGACCCACCGAAGAGCTATCTACATTTTGAAACCGGCATACGCCGGGCAAATCCGGAAAGATTTCCGGACGAAGCCTGCAAAGGCTTCCATTCAAACATGTAACGGGGCGATACGCCCGCAGAAAAAGAAAAGAGGTAAAAAGTATGGCTCGTATTTCCGGTGTGGATTTACCAAGAGACAAGCGTGTAGAGATCGGACTTACTTATGTGTACGGTATAGGAAGACCTACAGCTACCAAGATCCTTGAAAAGGCAAAAGTTAATCCCGACACCCGTTGCCGTGACCTTACGGACGACGAAGTTAAGAAGATCAGTGATATCATTGATGCCGATTACATGGTGGAAGGTGATCTCAAGAGAGAAGTCGCTCTTAATATCAAGAGACTTCAGGAGATCGGATGTTACAGAGGTATCCGTCACAGAAAAGGACTTCCGGTCCGCGGACAGAATACCAAGAACAACGCAAGAACCCGTAAGGGTCCGAAGCGTACCGTAGCAGGTAAGAAGAAGTAATAAGAAGTGATTTTCCCCGTAGGGGGCTCAGAAAGTAGGTTAGTTTAAATGGCAAAAACGACAAAGAAAGTAGTTAAGAAACGTGTCAAGAAAAACGTTGAACGCGGACAGGCACATATTCAGGCATCTTTTAACAACACGATCGTTACACTGACGGATCCCGAAGGTAACGCACTCAGTTGGGCAAGTGCCGGTGGCCTGGGATTCAGAGGTTCAAGGAAATCTACTCCTTATGCGGCACAGGTAGCAGCAGAAACAGCAACAAAGGCAGCTCTTGTTCATGGCCTTAAGTATGTTGATGTTTTTGTAAAAGGTCCCGGTTCGGGACGTGAGGCTGCGATTCGTGCGCTTCAGGCAGCAGGTCTGGAAGTCGTATCCATCAAGGACGTGACTCCGGTTCCGCATAACGGATGCCGCCCGCCCAAGCGCAGAAGAGTATAATATGTGGTGAGCTTGCGAAGCAAGGTCATCATGTAGCCTAGGCGCATTCTCCGAAGGAGAATTCAGGATGCGCCGTAGGTTCCCCAAAAGGTTTAGATTAAAATGTAATGGAGGAATAAAATGGCAGTCAACAGAGTACCTGTATTGAAAAGATGCAGATCCCTCGGTCTTGAACCGACGGTTTTAGGTTATGATAAGAAGTCAAGGAGAACCCTGACAAGATCAAACAGAAAAGTTAGTGAATACGGACTTCAGCTTCGCGAGAAGCAGAAGGCAAAGTTCATCTACGGCGTACTTGAGAAGCCTTTCCGTAACTATTACGAGAAGGCCGACAGAATGAAAGGTATGACCGGTGAGAACCTTATGATCATGCTTGAGTCAAGGCTTGACAATGTCATCTTCAGACTTGCTTTTGCAAGAACGAGAAGAGAGGCACGTCAGATCGTTGATCACAAGCAGGTGACGGTAAACGGCAAGGTTGTGAACATTCCTTCATATCTTGTCAAAGCAGGCGATGTTATCGAGATCAGAGAGAGCAAGAAAGACTCCGTAAGATACAAGGAGATCCTCGAGTCGGCAGGTGGAAGGATCGTACCCGCATGGCTCGAAGCCGACCAGGAGAATCTCAAAGGAACGGTCAAGGCGCTTCCGACACGTGAAGAGATCGACGTTCCGGTTGACGAGATGCTGATAGTCGAGTTGTATTCAAAGTAATCGGCGTGATTGTATCGATAAGAGAGGAGAAACTTTATGTTCGATTTTGAAAAGCCCAGGATTGAAATCGTTGAGATATCCGAAGATAAGAGATACGGCAGATTTGTCGTTGAACCTCTTGAGAGAGGCTATGGTACGACACTCGGCAATTCCCTCAGAAGGATAATGCTTTCGTCTCTTCCGGGTGCGGCTGTTTCACAGATCAAGATAGAAGGCGTCCTTCATGAGTTTTCATCCATCCCCGGCGTTAAAGAGGATGTGACCGAGATCATCATGAACATCAAAAACCTTGCGATCCGCAACAATTCCTCGTCAAACGATCCCAAGACGGCGATCCTCGAGTTCGAGGGCGAAGGCGTTGTAACGGCAGCGGATATCCGCGTTGATCAGGATATCGAGATCCTCAATCCGGAGACAAAGATCGCAACTCTTAACGGCGGCGCAAACAGCAAGCTCTACATGGAACTGACGATCACAAAGGGTCGCGGTTATGTGGGCGCCGACAAGAACAAGAACGAAGAACTGCCCATAGGTGTGATCGCTATCGACAGCATCTACACACCTATCGAGCGTGTAAATATGACGGTTCAGAATACGCGTGTAGGCCAGGTGACAGACTTTGACAAGCTCACACTTGATGTTTACACGAACGGAACACTCGGCCCCGATGAGGGTGTGAGCCTTGCGGCAAAGGTGCTTTCCGAGCATCTCGCACAGTTCATTAACCTTTCGGAGAGTGCCCGCGAAGTATCGGTCATGATCGACAAGGAGCCTGAAGGCAAAGAGAAGGCTCTCGACATGAACATCGACGAACTCGAGCTGTCGGTACGTTCTTACAACTGCCTGAAGCGTGCAGGCATCAACACGGTGGCTGAACTCATCAACAAGACACCGGATGAGATGATGAAAGTACGTAACCTGGGACGCAAGTCACTGGAAGAAGTATTGGCAAAACTGAAAGAATTAGGTCTTCAGCTGAACGAAGGAGAGGATTAAGATGGCAAAATACAGAAAGCTGGGAAAGACATCCAGCCAGAGAAAAGCATTAATGAGAAATCAGGTAACACAGCTGATCTATCATGGAAAGATAATCACAACGGAAGCCAGAGCCAAAGAGATCCGCAAGATGGCAGAGAGCCTTATCGCACTCGCCGTTAAGGAGCGTGACAACTACGAGACCGTGGAAGTCGATGCGAAGATCCCTTTAAAGGACAAGGACGGCAAGCGTGTTAAGGAAGTCGTTGACGGCAAGAAGGTCACACAGTACGAGACCGTCAAGAAGACCGTCAAGAAGGACTCTCCTTCAAGACTTCATGCAAGAAGGCAGATGCAGAAGGTCCTCTATCCCGTTGTTGAGGTTCCCGATACGGCGGCAGGCAGGAAGCGCAACACGAAGAACGTTGACCTTGTGGCGATGCTCTTCGAGGACATAGCTCCCAAGTATGTGAACCGTAACGGCGGTTACACAAGGATCGTCAAGGTAGGTCCCCGTAAGGGTGATGCCGCGATGGAAGTTGTTATCGAGCTTGTTTAATAAAGACGGATAATATGTTAAACTGATGGGAGTCGTTTACCGGCTCCCATTCGTTGTATAACAGAGAAAATCACTTTGTGGGGTATTATGGACCTGATCAGTGCACAAAAGCTTGTATTTGAATATGTCAGACGCGACAAGAACGGTGAAGTCGACGGTTTTATGCGCGCGATCGATGAGGTCGACCTGGATGTCAAACAGGGCGATCTTATTGCGATACTCGGACCGAACGGCTCGGGTAAGTCGACATTTGCAAAGCACTTGAACAGCCTTCTTCATCCGACGGAGGGTGTCGTATACGTTGACGGAAACGACACCGCGGATTCCGATAAGATCTGGGATATCAGGAAGGCCGTGGGAATGGTGTTCCAGAATCCCGAAAATCAGATGATCGGCACTATCGTCGAGGAGGATGTCGCATTCGCGCCCGAAAACCTCGGGATAAGCCCGAAGGACATAAAAGAGCGCGTCAAGGAATCGCTTGATACGGTTGAGATGTACGATTACAGGAAATCATCCCCGTCAAAGCTTTCCGGCGGCCAGAAACAGAGGGTTGCGATCGCGGGTGTGCTTGCGATGCACCCGAAGTGCATAGTGCTCGACGAGCCGACTGCCATGCTCGATCCTATCGGGCGAAAAGAAGTAATACGCGCGGTCAGGGCTCTTAACGATGTCGAGAACATTACGATGATACTCATCACCCATAACATGGAAGAGGCAATATATGCCGACAGGATATACGTTATGGACAGCGGAAAGATAGTGATGGACGGAACACCGAGGGAGATATTCTCGCGGGTCGAGGAACTGGAGAGTCACCGCCTGAGTGTGCCGCAGGTGACGCGTCTTGCGTATGAACTGAGAATGGCGGGCCTTAACATCCCGCAGGGGATACTGACGAGAAAGGAGCTGTGCGAAGCGTTATGTCGATCATAGTCAACCATCTCGATCATGTATATAATCCCGGAACGGTATTTGAGAAGAAGGCACTCTCGGACGTCTCATTCAAGGTTGAGGACGGAGAATACATCGGTCTTGTCGGACATACCGGAAGCGGAAAATCAACGCTCATTGCGCATCTAAACGCGCTCATGAAGCCGACCGCCGGAGGTGTGTATTATAACGGAGTTGATATTTCATCGGACGGATATGATCTTAAGGAACTGCGTGGGAAGGTCGGACTCGTGTTCCAGTACCCCGAGCATCAGCTGTTTGAAGAGGATGTCTTCACGGACGTGTGTTTCGGACCGAAGAATCTGGGACTTGAACGCACGGAGATAGAGCTTCGTGCTTATGATGCGCTTAAG
>JAFZRD010000070.1 GCA_017620055.1 Lachnospiraceae bacterium | reverse complement strand
TCCTTGACGGCCCATTCATACGATCCGTCGGAAACCCTTGCGTATGTCGTGTCATACTTGAGAGCAGGTACCTCAACACGGTCAACATAGCGCCTCTTCCTGTCAAGAAGATTGACGGTCTCACCCTGGGATGATACGAGAAACTTCGGATCGAACAGGTAATATGCGCCGGGTTCGAGTATCGTTCCGTCGGGTATGATGAACTTCTCGTTTGTGACAAGATCGATCGAATCGTTGATTATATAACCCGACAGATCGATAACCCTGTCTGTCGGATTGTAGATCTCCATCCAGTCCGGGAATTCACCGTTTTCGTCCTCTACGCACCGCACGTTCGCTGTGCATATCTCGTTGAGGACAACGTTCGTCTCCGGCTGACCCGATACATACACTCCGAAGAAAATCACTACAGCCACAAATGCGGCGATGCCGATCCAATGTGCATTTTTCCTAATCAGCAGCAAGATATTTCTCATTATATCCCTTAAGGTAGTCCTGACGTTTCTCGAAAAATCTCCTCAAAACGTCAACACTCTCATCAAATCGTGCTTTTGCTTCATCCGCGCTGCAATCGGTGTAGCGCATCTTATCGAGGATCATCTGGTCTTTCATCTCATCATACAGGCCGTCGATCATCGCGAGCATTTTATCCGTTTCAAACTCATCGGCGCACATCTCATCGATCCTTGCGACAAGATCCGTCCGAAACTCGGGATCCTCGGAAACGTTTATGAACGGATACCACTCCATAAGGTATTCCGTAACGTCATAATCGGGACTTTGCATCGATCTCGAGTTCATATCGAAGATCACGGGGCGGAGTCTTCCGTCGCCAAACGGCACACCTTCGTCGCTTCCGGTCTTCCACATCCTCACATTGAATCCCGGCCAGTCTCCGTCATGCGCGACGATTATGTTCGCGGCATAGTAATCTATGAGCGCATCGCGGTCAAAGTTCTCTATCTCCCAGTTGAGGCCGAGGGGTTCGAAATCCTCGCTGTCCACGATCTCAACGTCTTCTTCGTTAACACCGTATTCATCGGCGATATAGCTTTCGTCGATCCTGTCCATGAGCCAGTAGAAGCCCCAGTATTCGCCGTTTAAAAACAGGCAGCACGGCACGCCGTCATTCGTGACGCAGTCCGTACCGCTCATACACCGCTCCATGAGAATGTCGCACATCTTGGTCGCGGTATCCTGTCCGCATTTATCGAGTGAGAGCGAATGCCTGTCATAATCCTTCCCGCCGGTCGAAAATTCCGCGCGGTCATCACCGCTGTATGCCATCCGGAAAGTCAGATTGAAGCTCTTCTGAACGTCCCATCTCGAAGACAGGCCCTTTATTCTGACACCGACCCTCGTATCGAGTACATTCCGGCGCTCCTCATCAAATATCTCCAGGTTTATCTCCCGCTCAGACCGCCTTCCCCTGCGGGTGAAATTGGCGTTGCTTCCATCATATTCATCAGGCATCCCGGCTTCGACGAACTCATCGTAATCGTTTCCCAGCACCAGTATCCCGTCATCATGCGAGAACAGGTCGTCGGGATCTGCGGATGCGGATACTACCGTGATCCCGTCATAAGCGCTCTTTTTGTCATACCCGACAAAATACGAGCCGTACGTTACATCCGTGTATCTTCCGAGCCAGTCGCTTGCTACGGCCGCAATGACCGTGCACTTGTCGACCTTATATGACGGAACGGAAGACTCACCGCTCATGTAGCTCTCGGACACCTCTTTGATCGCGCTGTAAACGTTATCCTCCGATGTCCTATCGCTTATATGTATCGGGCCTTCATAGAGGATCCCGTTCGTCCGAGGATCGCTCCCGTCGGTCGTGTAATATATCTTCCTGCCCCAGTTGGTGGCTTTGAGCTTAACGTCGATATCACTCCCGTAAAATCCCGGCTCCTCGCTCATCCTCACCCCGCCTTCGATAACAGGCTGAAGTGGCTCTCCCTCGGTATTTGAGTACCCCGGCGTGGGTGATTTTATCTCCCATCCGATCGCACCGTCGGAAATCCTCGAATAAGTCGTATCGTACTTAAGTCGCGGAACATCGACATGATCTATATAGTGCTTATCGCGGTCAAGCAGATTGACCCCGGACCCTTCCGAAGACATGGAAAATCCCGGATCAAACAGATAGAACGACCCGGGTGAAAGGATTGTGCCTTCCGGAATGATGAACTTCTCTTTCTTAAGCTCGGATGATTTATTGACGATATAGCCGGACAGATCAATGTCCGCATCGGTCGGATTATACAGCTCGATCCAGTCGGGAAACTGTCCGTTTGCGTCCTCGCAGCAGGAAACGTTTGAAGTGCATACCTCGTTGATAACGGGATTCCCGCGAAAACGGGCTATGATCCCTGCTCCGCCCGCCGCGACTATCGTCGCGAAAATCACAATGCAAAGGATGTATGCGTGTTTCTTAAGAAATACTCCCATAATTTAGTGGTGGAAAAGGCGGACTCCGTTGCAGACCATGACCATGTTGTATTCGTCGCATGCCTCTATAACGAGATCATCACGGACGGAACCACCGGGCTGTACGATGTATGAAACGCCGCTCTTCGCGCCGCGGTCTATACTGTCGCGGAACGGAAAGAATGCGTCCGATCCGAGCGACACGCCGGTCATTTGATCGAGCCATGCTCTCTTCTCTTCGGCTGTGTACACATCAGGCCTTACGGCAAAATACTTCTGCCATACGTTATCACCGATGACATCCATGTATGTGTCGCCTATGTAATTATCTATTGCATTGTCCCTGTCGGCGCGGCCTATGCCCTCGGCAAACTGAAGGTTCATTACCTTCGGGCTCTGACGGAGCAGCCAGTTGTCGGCCTTCTGCCCCGCAAGACGCGCACAGTGAACTCTCGACTGCTGTCCTGCACCGATACCGATAGCCTGTCCGTCCTTGACGTAGCATACCGAATTGGACTGTGTATATTTGAGCGTGATGAGCGAGATCAGAAGATCATGCTTCGCATCCTCGGGAAGATCTTTGTTCTTCGTGACAATGTTCTCAAGAAGCGACTCGTTTATATCAATCTCGTTTCTTCCCTGCTCGAAGGTCACACCGAACACTTCCTTATGCTCGATAGGTGCGGGCTTATATTCGGGATCTATCTGAATGACCGCGTAGTTGCCTTTCTTCTTTGCGGACAGGATCTCAAGTGCTTCCGGCTCATATCCCGGAGCGATGATACCGTCCGATACTTCACGCTTTAATATCTTCGCCGTCGATACGTCGCAAACATCCGAAAGAGCTACAAAATCACCGAACGATGACATTCTGTCGGCACCTCTTGCCCTTGCATATGCACATGCGAGCGGTGACAGCTCACCGAGGTCATCGACGAAATATATCTTCTTCAGTGTATCCGAAAGAGGCTTTCCGATCGCCGCGCCTGCTGGTGAAACATGCTTGAATGATGTCGCCGCGGGATATCCGGTTGCGGCCTTAAGCTCTCTTACGAGCTGCCAGCCGTTGAACGCATCGAGCAGATTGATGTATCCGGGCCTGCCGTTGAGCACCGTGATGGGCAGCTCGCCGCCGTCGGCGCGATATATCTTCGAAGGCTTCTGGTTCGGGTTGCAGCCGTATTT
>JAFZRD010000069.1 GCA_017620055.1 Lachnospiraceae bacterium | reverse complement strand
GCCGGATCGGCTGCCTTCTTCAGGATATACCCGTCGGACGTATCCTCGATCACGGCATAGTGGCCGGTCGCGACACAGTCGCATCCGAGAATATCCGCACGCTCACGGAGCTTTTCGAACTTCATGTACCGGTTGCAGTCCATGCACGGATTGGGCGTAAGGCCGCACTCATAGCAGACGGCAAACTTCCCGATCACCCTTTCCCGGAAGAGATCTGTGAAATTGAACACATAAAAAGGCATGCCGAGCTTGTACGCGACACCCCTTGCATCTTCGGCGTCATCGGCCGTGCAGCACGTCTTACCCGTTGCCTTATCGGGATCTTCGGCTGTGTACAGCTTCATCGTGCAGCCGATGCATTCATATCCTTTTTCTTTCATCAGATAAGCGGCAACGCTTGAATCAACGCCGCCGCTCATCGCTATCAGTGCTTTGCTCATTCTCTTCCGTACAGGATCGAAGCCAGTTCGGAATCCTTGTCAAGTATCAGCGTATTGTTACTGTTGTCCCCTAGCGACCCCTTGATCGCATCAAGGCTTCGCAGGTAGTTGTAGAACTCGGACTTCTCCTCGCTGTTGTACGCATCGGAGAGGATCTTCATGTATTCGGATTCGCCTTCCGCCAGGAGTGTCTCGGCCTTCTTATTCGCGTCAGCGATAGTGATCTTGACGTTCTTGTCGGTCTCGTTCCTGATCTTCTGTGCCTCGGCCTCACCTTTGGCCTTGTAGCCCGCCGCGATGTTGCCTCGCTCCGATATCATACGTTCATATACCGCTTCCTTGTTGTCGTCGGGAAGGTCGAGCGCCTTGATCTCGGCTGTCAGGATCTTGATACCGTAACCGGCCATATCCGTGTTGGATTCGTCCGTAATAAGGTTTGTCAGCTCTATTCCCCTTGCCGCGATGACCTCATCCTGCGTCATCGAGGAGATCGTGTTCTTTGTCGCATTGTAGACGGCCGCGTCTATCCTCTCCTCAGCTCTTGCGGAAACGCCTCCAAGAGTCTGGTAGTACTTCATGACATCATCAACCGTCCATATAACATAATCGTCGGCTATCATTGATTTCTTGTCCCTCGTGATGACATCACTCTGCGGGATATCGTATATCCTGTTGCCGTCGTAGATCGCGATCGTGCTCTGTACGAACGGGGTCTTCATATGAAGCCCGGGCTCGCTTTGTATTGCAACGACACGTCCGAACTGCTGTATCAGCACGACGTCCTTGTAATCAACCGTATAAAGCGACGAGGAAAATACCACGATCGCAAGTATCGCTATGATCCAGATAAGTGCTTTCTTCATGATCCTATTCCTCCTCCCCTTCTTCGCCGGTAACCGCGGACTCCTGTACCGGTGCGCTCTCTTCCGTCTTGTTGAAGCTGTCGAGAGGCATCAGCGTCTGTGTTCCGCCGTCCGATATTATCACCTTGAGCGACGGAAGAAGTTCCTCCATCGTCTCATAGAACATCCTCTTCTTTGTGATGTACGGGTACTGTTTGTACTGCTCGTACATCTCGTTAAACCTTACGACCTGTCCCTCGGCCTCGGCGATCCTCGCTGCCTTGTCAGCCTCCGCAGACTGGATTATCTTGTCGGCGTTCGCCTCCGCTCTCGGGAGCTGTTCGTTCTGGTATGCGAGCGCATTGTTCTTGGCCGTGTCGGCACCCTGTTTTGCGGTCTCGACCGCCTTGAAAGCCTGCTTGATCTCGTTCGTCGGAGGCTCCGAGTCCTGAACGGTGATGTTCACGACCGCCAGTCCTATGTCATGCTCATTGAGTTCCCTCGTCATGTCCTCTTTTACGATCGACTGTATCTGTCCCTTTGCGGTAGTCATCGCCTCGTCGACCGTGAAATCGGCAACGACCGATCTGATGCTCGAGAGCGCTATGTTCTTGAGTATCTCCTCGGGATTGTCCGACGCATACAGATAGGCGACCGGATCCGACACACGGTATTCAAGGTAGAAATCGATATCGAGCAGGTTGAAATCCGACGTTATCATTATGCCGTTCGTCTCATCGGTTATGTTCTGCCCGTTGTTGTCGATCGAATATCCGACACCCGTTCCGTGAGTCGTGATATCCACGTAGTGGACCTTCTGGATCAGCGGTATCTTGAAATACAGTCCCGCCGTATCGGTCCTGACGACGCTTCCGAACATCGTGACGACCGCGTTCTCCTGCTCAGATACGTTGTAGAATCCGCCGCTTATGACAACGATCGCGATTATCACTATGACAATGATCTTCAGTGCCTTGAAGATCTGCGAAGGATCCTTGGCTTCCTCCACAACATCGCTCTTTTTATTGAAAAGATCGCGAAAAAATGAATTCTTCATGATTGCCGTTTCCTTTCATTCCTAACAAAATCGCTCTATATGATACCATAAAACGGGGACGGATTAAACACTTGATCCGTCCCCGTTGAAGCGAGATAACCTATTCCTCCGTGATCATCTTCACGGGCTCGAGCGTCTTGATTCGGCGTCCGAGAAGGGCCGCGGTCGCCATCGCGATCCCGATTATTATGATCGCCGTCATTACATATGACGTCGGAAGAACCGTAAATACCGCCTTTCTGAAGCCGAATATACCGAATGCCGACTTCATGAGATTGGCACCGGCCGACGGTGAAAGTATGAGTCCGACCGCAACACCGATAGTTATGGCAGGCATGTTCGAGAGCATCGTCTGGCGTATCAGCTGTCCCGATGTAAACCCGAGTGCCTTTGACACTCCGAGATTCCTCCACTCACGTGTGATCTGTGCACGAACTATGAGCGACTCCACAAATGCCACGATCAGCACCGTAAGGGCGGCTATAAATACCGCAACAGCCTTCATTCCGACCTTGACGACCTCTGTCGTGGCACCGGCGGCTTCCCTGTAATCGGTCACATCAACATCCGGATACATATCTTTGAATTCTTCCTCGAATTCTTTATAGGTCTTGCCTTTCTTGAGGTTGACCCAGATGTTGTATTCATCAGGCTCCGGGGCAACACGCTTGTATCCGTCTACCGTTATATACGCCATCATTCCCATGTTGTTCATCGTCTGGCAGATGCCGCACACCTTATATGCTTCTTCTTTTCCGCTGTTCTTGATGATGACCTTATCACCCATTTTGGCACCGAGGGTGTCGGCTGCGGCAGATGCAAGCATAATCTCGTTTGAACTTTCGGGCCACCCGCCTTCAAGGATGCTGCCGCCTACTATGTACCGGGTATCCGTGAAAGCCCTGGTCGTTATGCTCGCCACACGCTTTCCGACCGAGTAGTTGAACGCATACCATGTATCCCCGTACACCGATCTGACCGTATTCATTCCTTCCACACTTTTCATCATGGTCTCGGACCCGTCAAGGACCGCATCACATTCGAATATCCCGGCCAGATTGAGGATCCCGGCATCATCGCGGGCATATGAATCGACCATTCCGAACCCGACTATCGTCGAGATCGACAGGATCGCCATGATAAATATCGTACCGAGCTTACTCCTGAATTTGCCGAACGTGTCCTTGCACGCAAGAGTCAGGGAGACCGGAAGTGCAGTGTGCTCGAATGAGAACAGGTTCCGTCTTCCCGCGGCCACTGCCGATCCGCCGTGAAGCGCATCGAGCACCGACGTCTTTTTGTACTCTCTTCCGAGGAAAAGAGTCAGGACCGTGACGATAAGGCATGTCCCCGCAAATACCGATACTACTACGACCGGATCCACGCTCTGGTTCCATGACAGTCCGAGAGTCGCAAGTATGATGGCACCCGCAGGATCAAGAAGGAGGGATCCGACCACAAGACCACCCACGCATCCGAGTCCCGCAACGAGCAGAAGCTGGCACAGAAGTATCGCTGTCAGTTCGCTTACCGTATAGCCGGAAGCTTCCATAATGGCCGTGTTCCTCATATTCAGCATGATGAAGTTCTTGACCGAAAAATGTATGATAACGAGCGCGATCACGAACATTATGAACGCAAATACGAGAACTATCGCTATAAATACGAACGGCAGTATAAGTGATGCCGTCTTCATCAGGTCCGCGGGAAGGAAGTTCATTTGAGAAAGGCTGTATCCGGGATGTGATCTTACGTATGCCAGATACCAGTCATTGAACTCGTTGAACAGATCATCCGCGAAGTCGTTCCCCGACTTTCCCGTGCTCCTTCCGATCTTCGATATGTTTGTCTTGACATGCAGGCAGGGAGCGGCTTTTCCGGGATTTTCAAACTCGATCCTGTTGTAGAGCCTTTCAGATACAAATATGAAGTACGTGCCCATGTTCATCGGCGAGCAGTAAATGTTATCCTCATTGAACGCGGCGACCTTCATAAGATATACATTGTCTCCGATCTTAAGCTCCATCATATCGCCGATACGATACGAACTTGAGAGCGAGACCGGGAGCACGACCTGATTGCCGTGAAGCTTCCCGGTCGCGCAGGAGGTTGTCTGTATCTTGCGCTCATCCTCATATGATGCGATATGGAACGAATACTCGTTCCAGCTCTTTTCGCCCTTGCGGCGGTACTTGGAATACGTGTCAAGGTACTTTGAAGAGTCGTAACCGGTAACTTCGGGATCACCTTTGATGATCTCTTCAAGCTTCGCCTCTGCAGCATCATCGTCGGATACGAGTATCAGAATGTCCGCGGCGTTGATCCTCTTCATATTCGTATCAACGACCTTGCCTGTACCTACGAGAAAGGATGCGCTGATGAAGATCAGTGCCGAGGCGATGAGCGTCAGGGCGAAGAAAGTCACCATATCGCCCTTCTGCTTCCTTATGTTGTTCTTTGCCATGAAGAAATAACGGTACATGCTACCACCCCATATCCTGAAGGAATGATTTGAGCTTTTTGTGCCTCTCGGCAGCCTCTTTCATGTTCGGGTTGCTCTCATCCTTGTAGTTTCCCACATAGGGTCCGAGCTCCACTTCATCGGATATCACGCCGTCTGCAAGATATATGATCCTGTTCCCGCGTTCGGCGGCGGCAAGCGTATGTGTAACCATCACTATGCTCTGACCCTCGGCATTAAGGTCAGATAAAATGTTCAAAACGTTTTCGGTATTCTGTGAATTGAGCGCACCTGTCGGCTCATCCGCGAACAGCACTTCGGGGCTGTTGATAACGCCTCTGACAACAGCGACCCTTTGCTGCATACCTCCCGACATCTGCGTCGGGAACTTGTCCCAGTCCCCGTCCTCTATCTCAACCCGTACGAGAAGTTCCTTGGCACGCTCGGCCAGCTCTTTGCGGTTGCTGTGCTTTAAGAGTCCGACTATCATCACGTTATCAAGCGCACTCATGCTGTCGTTGAGGTAATTCTGCTGAAACACGAATCCCACGTGATCACGGCGGAATCTGGCGAGCTGATCGTTGGTGTACCCTGTGATCCTTGTCGGCTCCTCACCCTCCGTCTCGTATGTGATCGCACCCATGCTCGGCCGGTCCATGCCGGAGAGCGCGTACAGGAGCGTACTCTTTCCCGATCCGGAGTTACCCATTATAACGGTAAAATCACCCGCGAAGATCTCCATATCAAGGTTCTTGAGTACCTGCTGCTCGACGTTACCCGTCGTGAACGATTTGCACAGGTCCTTCGTGTATATGATCCTCTTTTTATCCGTTGTGACTGTTTCTTTCTTTTCGGTTTCCATATGCCGCACCTTTTACTGCTGAACTTTGACCTTCTGTCCGTCGGTCAGTTCCGCCATCTCATCCCATCCTACCGTCTCTCCGGCCTGAAGGCCGTCACGGATCTCGGTCATGTCATCGTTTCTGACACCCGTTGTGACCGGACGTCTTTCGGCCTTCTGCTCGTTGATGACGAACACGTAGTCGCCTTCATCGTCGGAGCATACCGCATCGGTAGGAACAAGCAGTGCATATGCGAGCATTGCCGTCTGGATGTATGTTTTGGTCTCGATACCGAGGATGATCGAATCATCGGGAGAATCGATCTTAAGTTCCACCCTGATACCGGGTGTGCCCGATTCCTCACTCGTCTTCTTTTCTATCCTCGATACACGGCATGTGTAATCCTTGTTCTTGATATGGGCCGTTGCGCTCTGGCCCTCTTCTATATTTATGATGTCGTACTTGTTGACGTTACAAACAACGGCTATGTCTTCGAGCGACTGTATCGTAACGAGCTCGGCTCCCGCACTCACGTGGCTTCCTTCCGAGACCGAAAGCTTTGTGACTACTCCGTCGAAATCGGCCCTTATACCGGCAAGCGCTTCCTCGTAATCCTTAAGTTTCGACTCGTTGACAAGATCATCTGCTGCCTTGACGGCTTCGAGCTTCTCCTTGGCGCCCTTAGTCTGAAGGTTTAACTGCGTTGCGGCCTTCTGACTCTCCATGACCGACTTCTTTTCCTTGTATGTGGCCATCAGGTAGTTCAGGTAATCCAATTCTTCCTGCTTCCTGATTATCTCAGGATCATACTGCTGTTCGTATGAGTTCTGTGCGATCTCTTTCTGGATGTTCCCGCGGCACCTTTCAACTTCATATATGTCATCATCCTCATCATCAACAACACATCCGGCAAGATCTCCCTGCAATTGCGCACCGTGTGCCGACAGTTCGGATTTCCTGTCCGTGAGCGCCTGCTGCGTCATCAGGATAACTGCCTCCGTCGTTGCTATCTGCTGCTCGAGCTCACCGATCGAGTTCTTCGCCTCGCCATAAAGGCCCGCGACGCGTCCGCCCGCCTGCTTCGAATCGTCATATCCGCCCTGGTCAGCCGCAACGTCAAGTTCCGTCAGTGTCTGCGCAAGAGTGATGTCCTCCACATCATAGGAGATCAGAAGGTCTCCCTTTTTGACAAAATCACCCTCTTTGACATTCACGGTCCCTATCCGTCCGCCGATCTTGGCAAAATATGATTTTTCCGAAAGGCTCTCCACCTTTCCGTTCAGCTCGAGTTCACAGTCAAGCTGTCCCGTTTCGGCCACGGCCGTTTTGATCGCCGTCCCGGCCGAAGCCGTTACCGACACTCCTCCGACTGCCGCTGCCACTGCAATACAAGTTCCGATCATCAGTTTTTTGTGTTTCATGGATTTATACCTCGCTTCGTGCAATACTATACGTCATATAATATAGCATGTCAAGATATATTATATTAAATTTAGATTAAAAACGTATTAATCTCAAAAAATGCTGTATTTACGCACATTTTCGGTTATAATATTGAAGTATCGGGAGGTTTGGTGCCAAATGTACTACGCAAGTTTCGGAATTTTGTCTTTGATACTTCATCTGATAATCAATCATGATGTTCTGAAGAAAAGAGATGATCTTCCCACATATATGATCCGATACAGGGAATTTCTGCTTTGCATTCTTCTGTATTATGTTTCCGACATAATGTGGGGACTGTTTAACGAACTTCGCATCGTACCGCTCGCGTACGGAGACACACTGCTCTACTTCCTCTCACTTGCCCTGTCCGTTCTCTTATGGGTGCGTTATGTTGTCGAGTACGTAGGCAGAAAGGGAAAGCGCAGCAGGAACCTGATATATGCGGGGCATGTGATTTTCGCGTTTACCGTGCTCCATCTCATAGTCAATATATTCAATCCTGTCATCTTCGATTTCAACGCCGAAGAAGGATATGTCCCGGGGTCGGCCCGCTATATCATCTTCATCGTCCTGTTCCTTCTCCAGATGACGCTCGCCGTATATTCCCTGTTCGTTTCTTCGAGAATGGAGGCTAAGGACAAACGCCGCTACATGACCGTGAGTGCTTCCGGCGCCGTGATGGCTGTGTTCATAATCCTCCAGACGAAGTATCCGTTCCTTCCTTTCTATGCGATCGGAACGCTCGTATCTACATGCCTTATCCACGTGTTCGTCGAGGAGGACGAGAAACACGATATGGACATAAAGCTTCAGAATGCGGAGCAGAAAGCGGAGACCACGCTTCGCGAAAATCAGAAGAAGACGATCACATTCTCCCAGATAGCGGAAGGACTTGCTTCCAACTACGATGCCATATATTACGTTGATGCCAATGACGGGAACTATGTGGGATTCAGCGCCCGCAACATATACGGACAACTTCAGATAGACAGATCCGGAGATGATTTCTTCGGTGACATCAGACGCAACATACCTCTCATCGTGCATCCGCAGGACGCGGAGCGCGTTACCGAACTTACCGACAGGGATTATCTGCTCTCGGCCCTTGATACGCGAAGGCAGGTGACCATCGAATACCGTCTCATAGTTAACGACAGATCCCAGCATACGAGAATGATGGCCAGAAGGTCGAGCGACTCCGCTCATTTTATCATAGGTGTGGAAAACATAGACGATGAAGTGAACAAGGAGAAAGAGCATCTTAAAGCGCTCAATACCGAGAAGGAGCTCGCAAGACGCGACGAACTGACGGGTATCAAGAACAAAACGGCGTATTCGGAACTTGAGCAGTCGGTACAGAACAATATCGACAGCGGTGTCGACTACCTGCCGTTTGCGATCGCCGTCTGCGACGTCAATAACCTCAAGAAGATCAATGACACCGAAGGCCACAAGGCCGGCGACGAATACATCAGGTCCGCGGCCAAGATGCTGTGTGACATATTCACACACAGTCCGGTATTTCGTATAGGAGGGGATGAGTTCGTAATATTCCTCTCAGGCGAGGATTACAATTCCAGAGAAGACCTGATCATCCGGCTTCATGAGCAGATCATGGCCAATGTACTGAATGAGAACGGTCCCGTTATAGCATCGGGTATGTCGGAATTCGAACCGGGCAGGGATCACACTGTTTCGGAAGTATTTGAACGCGCCGACAACAAAATGTACGAAGACAAACGCGACCTGAAGATCCACGGAGGCTGAAGCCGTCAGTCTTTTCTGTCGGCCTTCATCGCAACTTTCATGTCATACATAGCCTTGTCGGCTTTCTTGAACACATCCTCGACCGTCTTGTCCACCTTCTTATCGAACTTGTAATAACCGATAGCGGCGGATATCTTCTCCCACGGCTCAAGCGTATCATCTTCCGCGACCGCCTTGAGACGCTCGCAGAAGTCTGCGATGAGATTGTCAACATTTCTGTAATCGCGGTTCTTGAGGACAACTATGAATTCGTCACCGCCGATCCTGAATACCGGTGAGTGCTCGAACACTTCACAGACGAGCATGCAGAGTCTTCTGATCGAAATATCACCTTTTTCGTGACCGTATGTATCGTTTGTCCTCTTCAGGAAGTTGAGGTCCACCATTGCCAGACCGAACTCGTTGAATCCGTCGGCAAGATCCGCTTCGAGTTTCTCAACCTCGCCATCATATGCCGTCTTGTTACGGATACCGGTCAGCGAATCCTTGATCGCCTTCTCTTCCGTTTCCCTGAGTGCCAGTTTCGTATTGATGAGCGTATTGATGTTCGTGTTCATGTCGGCTTCCATCTGCTTCATTGAAGACAGAAGTTCCGATATCTCATCATGCGTTCCGATCTGCAGCTTTTCAAATTCATGATGCACGACATCATTGTTCTCCGAGCAGTAGTTCTTCGCCGTGTCGGACAGTTTGGACACTGGCTTTATGACGTTACGGCTCAGGTACAGAAGCGATGCAACGAGCATTATGATCGCAAGTCCGATGATCACTATCGCGGTAGTGACAACATAACCGTTCTCCTTTGCCTTGATGTCGTTCATCGAGATGTCGACGCACAGATGTCCGACGCCTTTTCCGTCGATCGTAATGGGATATGCCGCGGTAACGAGCCATCCGTATACATCCTCATTCGTTATCGTCGCAGGAACGACCGATTCCCTTGTCTCGGGCCATATACCGTCCGCAAAAGAATCGACACATCCGGGAGGACATGGATCGTCATAATCACCGTCAACTATATATATGCCGTGAAGGACCTGTTTCTGGTAGTCGATTATGTATATACAGTCGACCTGAAAAATATCCTGATATTTTCGGAAATGATCCCGGAGTTTTACGAACACGGGAAGATCTTCAATGCCCTCGTAATTTGCCATGTAAGCGTTCCATTCGTCGGACCCCCACTCGGAACTCGGAACGACTTCATCCACGTTTCTGTATATACTCATGACAGCTTCGTCCAGCTCTTTGACATCTTCCGGATCAACGGTCGTGGCCACGGCCTCTGCAATCTGTTCGGCTTTGTCACCGTACTCCTCGTCGATGATACTGGTCGCGATATCGTTGACAGCCATTATCGCCAGTACTCCGATCAGCATACATATCACGATGATGCCTATTGTCATTTTCAGTTTCAGCGAAACAAAGCGCTCTTTTTTCATCAGCCGGTCTCCTGTCATCACATCAATAGTGAGTATACATATTGATTATATCAGAAAATCACGTGCTTCACATTATTTTTTCCCGCTCCGGTATTTCCCGATTGACATCCGGGAACATCTGTTCGATAATATATTTGTAGGATCACGTTTTCGGGAAGGAGGTACATCGTGGACCGGTCGTATATCGCCATAGATCTCAAGAGTTTCTATGCCTCGGTCGAGTGTGTCGACCGCTCTCTCGATCCGCTTACGACCAATCTCGTCGTGGCAGATTCCTCCCGTACGGATAAGACCATATGCCTTGCCGTCTCGCCGGGCCTTAAGAGGCACGGTATTCCCGGCCGTCCGAGACTGTTTGAGGTTGTGCAGGCGGTTAGGACGGTTAATGCGATGCGCCTTTCAAATGCACCCGGGCGGAGGTTTTCGGGCGAGTCTTATGACACGAACATGCTCGATACAGACCCTTCGCTTGAGCTTTCATACATAGTCGCGACACCGAGGATGTCGCTGTACATGAAGTACAGTACCGACATTTACCGTATCTACCTCAAGTACGTCGCGCCGGAGGATATACTGGTGTATTCCTGCGACGAGGTATTCATCGACGCAACGTCATATCTTGATACATACCGTATGAGTGCCCATGAACTCGCGATCACGATGATAAGGGATGTCCTTGCGAACACGGGGATCACCGCGACCGCGGGAATAGGCACCAACATGTTCCTCTGTAAGGTCTCGATGGATATCGTTGCCAAGCACATGCCGGCGGATGAGGACGGAGTCCGTATAGCGGAGCTGGATGAAATGTCGTTTCGAAGAAAGCTCTGGTCACACACGCCGATCACCGATTTCTGGAGGATCGGGGCCGGAACGGCAAGGCGGCTCGCAAAGCTCGGACTGTACACCATGGGGGATATCGCCGCCTTTTCCGAGAAGTTTTAGGATATACTTTACAAGACGTTCGGAGTCAATGCCGAGCTCATAATAGATCATGC
>JAFZRD010000068.1 GCA_017620055.1 Lachnospiraceae bacterium | reverse complement strand
GGACCTTACCTGTACAATTCTCTTATACTCTCGGCCATATACCGTAACAGGAGTATCGAGGATATCCCGTTCATTGAGAAGATGGATGTTGACATAGTAAATGCCAATTCCGTCCGTATAAACGTTTATGAAAAAGCCGTCGCGGGTTTCGTTGAATACCTCGGGCATTATATGTATTTTGACAAGGACGGTATCGTCGTCGAAAGTTCGAACAGGGTCATAGACGGTATCCCGTTTGTGACGGGACTGTCATACGATCATGTTGTTCTGCACGAACCGCTCCCGGTAAGGGATCCGTCGGTTTTCCTTACGATACTGAATGTAACACAGCTTCTCGGAAAGTATGAGATCACAACGGACAGGATAGCATTCGATTCGGATGAGAAGATCACCCTGTACTTCGGGGATGCGAGAGTGTCGCTCGGAACGGATGATTATATCGATGAGAAGATCAATGAGATGCATCTGCTCCTTCCGCAGCTGAAAGGATATTCAGGGGTTCTTCATATGGAAAACTATGTCGGTGAGGAAGTCAATTTCTCGTTTGACAAAGACAAGGAAGAAGAACCCGAGCCGGCGGAAGGCGAGAGCGAAGAGAGTGAAGAAGACGCAAAAGAAGAAAAAAATTGAAGAAAAATAAAAAAAAGTGTTGAATAATTAAAAAAATATATATATTATATGTTTGTATGGGTTTACGTAATATTGTTGACGTAACAAATTGTGGTTGTGAAATTTTCAGACACAAGTAATAAATATGAGGGATAGTTTAGTGATTGTAAGGAGGAGTCAGACGTGCTGGAGATTAAAAACAATGAAGTAGAAGCTGCAGCAAGAATTCTCGTCGTTGGGGTCGGCGGGGCCGGTAATAATGCGGTCAACCGTATGGTCGAAGAGAATATTGCCGGAGTCGAGTTCCTGGGGGTCAATACCGACAGCCAGGCACTTAAGATGTGCAATTCACACAGACTGTTACAGATCGGAGAGAAGCTCACACAGGGTCTTGGTGCCGGAGCGGTCCCCGAGATCGGAGAGAAAGCCGCCGAGGAATCGGCGGAGACTATAGCAACAGCCATCAAGGGTGCACACATGGTGTTCGTCACATGCGGTATGGGTGGCGGAACAGGTACAGGCGCGGCACCCGTTATCGCCAAGATCGCGAAGGAGCAGGGTGCTCTTACCGTAGGTATCGTTACGAAGCCTTTCAGATTCGAAGCGAGAAAGCGTATGGAGAACGCGATCGGCGGAATAGAGAAGCTCAAACAGAACGTTGACACACTTATCGTCATTCCCAACGATAAGCTCCTTGATATAGTAGACAGAAGAACCAGCATGGCCGACGCCCTCAAGAAGGCCGATGAAGTACTCCAGCAGGGTGTACGCGGTATCACCGATCTTATCAATGTGCCTTCGCTGATCAACCTTGACTTCGCGGATGTACGTACCGTAATGCAGGATAAGGGCATTGCCCATCTCGGCATCGGAATGGCAAGCGGAGATGACAAGGCGGTCGAGGCAGTCAAACTTGCGGTCAACTCGCCTCTCCTTGAGACGACGATACAGGGCGCGAGCGATCTAATCGTCAATATATCCGGTGACATCTCACTTTACGATGCATATGACGCTGTTGAATATGTAAGGGATATCACGGGTGATGAAGTCAATCTGATAATGGGTGCAAGAGACGATTCCAGAGATACCGACACATGTACGGTCACCGTATTTGCAACGGGTATCGATGAGAATGCAGTCAAGGCTCAGCCGTCGGTACAGCCCGGCGCAAGATATGCAAGAAGACCCCAGCAGGGTATGCCGGGGATGAACATGGGTAATCCGGGTATGCCCGGTAATATGGGTGGCATGAACGGTATCGGACAGATGCAGCCTCAGATGATGGGCGGTATGATGCCCAATATGCCTCAGCCCATGTACGGTAATCAGACGGGAGCAGGATTCACACCGAACGCAACTCCTGTAATGAGCAGTCCCGCGGGAGCACCCGCGATGACCGGAGCAATGCCCCCGCAGCAGATGGGAGGGCAGGTTCAGCCGGGTATTCCGACTCCTTCGCAGCCCACACAGCGTACAGTAAGTTCTTTATCCGGAATATCAAGACCCACGGCTCCTCTTGAGAGCAAGGTTGAGGCCAAATCGATCAAGATACCGGATTTCCTTAAGAATAAATAAAGAACAGGAGAGAACTTATGAAGTGTCCATTTTGCGGTCATGAAAACACAAGGGTTATTGACTCGAGACCCGCTGATGATAATAATTCGATAAGACGCCGTCGTGTATGCGACGAGTGTGACAAGAGATTCACAACATACGAGAAGGTTGAAACGATCCCGATCATTATCATCAAGAAAGATAATAACAGGGAGACATATGACAGAGCCAAGATCGAAGCCGGTATACTGCGTGCTTGCCACAAGCGTCCGGTATCGGCATCAAGGATCAGCCAGATTGTCGATGAAGTGGAAACGGCTATCTTCTCATATGAAGACAAAGAGATCCCGAGCAGCATAATCGGCGAACTGATAATGGGTAAGCTCAAAGATCTCGATGCGGTCGCATATGTCAGATTTGCTTCCGTATACAGGGAGTTCAAGGATGTAAACACATTCATGGACGAACTCAAGAAAGTTCTTAAATAGTCTCATTACAATATTATAGGCTGTTGCACTCCGCACATATCACGTGCGGAGTGTTTTATGCAATATCACATTGATCGAGAGGAGATCACACCAAATGAGAAACAGGAGATTTATAGCACTCGCGTTGTGTGTGGCGCTGATCCCGACTATTGCACTGAGCGCATGTTCAGGTGATAAGCCGGAGGAATCATCTTCCAAGATAGTTGTTGGTATTCCGCAGGATCTGGAAGATAGTCTTGACCCGCACGAAGCTGTTGCGGCAGGAACCAAGGAGATACTGTTCAATGTATTCGAAGGTCTTCTTAAGCCTGACGAAACAGGTAATCTTGTACCCGCCGTTGCCAAAGAGTATTCCGTATCCGACGAGGGAATGACATATACATTCGTACTTCGGGACGGAGTGAAGTTTCATAACGGTAAAAATGTTACGGCGGAGGATGTTAAATACAGTATAGAAAAAAGTGCCGGCATGGACGGATCACAGTCCCTCATTCCGGGATTTTCAATGATAGCCAATGTTTTTGCGGTTGACGATAAGACAGTGGAGATCGATCTTAAAGGTCCGGATGTTGACTTTCCCGCTTATGTGGCTAATATCAATGCCGCGATAATACCGAAGGATAACGCCGATCCCAAGACCGTGCCGATTGGTACGGGCCCGTACAAGTTTGTTTCACGCATGCCTCAGGCAAACATAATCCTGACCAAATTCGATGATTACTGGGGAACGCCTGCCAATATAAAGGATGTCGAGCTTAAGATCATTCCGAATGCCGATTCGATTGTAATGAACCTTAACGGCGGATCGGTGGATATGTTCGCAAGGGTGACTTCGACACAGGCCCAGCAGCTATCCGACAAGTTTAACGTGCTCGAAGGAGAGATGAATCTCGTTCAGGCGGTATACTTAAACCATGCTGTAAAGCCGTTTGATAATGTTGATGTCTGCCGTGCACTCTCGTATGCGGTCGATGTTAATAACATACTGGAGCTTACGAGCAACGGTAAGGGCTTCCCGGTCGGAAGCAGCATGTATCCGTCATTTTCCAAGTATTATGTTGATCTGTCGGATTCATATCCTTATGATCCCGACAAGGCAAAGGAACTTCTTGCAGGTGCCGGATACCCGGACGGTTTCTCGTTTACGATAACGGTTCCTTCCAACTATCAGCAGCATGTTGACGCTGCTCAGGTAGTGGCGGAACAGCTCAAGAAGATAAACGTTACGGCAGACATAAAGCTCGTTGAATGGAACACATGGCTGTCCGATGTTTATTCACTCAGAAACTATGAGGCAACCCTCATCGGTGTCGATGCTTCATCACTCACGGCTGAAGCAATGCTCGGCAGGTTCAGAAGTGACGCCGAGAACAATTTCACGAACTATTCGAACAGTGATTATGATGATACATACAATAAGGTCTTCACGGCAGGATCTGATGAGGAACGCGTGAACATCTACAAGGATCTGCAGAGAAACCTTGCGGATAATGCGGCCAACATCTATATTCAGGATATGGTGGAGTTTGTTGCCCTTTCTGACAGATTCGAAGGATATGTGTTTTATCCTCTGTATGTTCAGGATCTGGCGAAGATAAGACTGAAGAACCAGTAAGACATACATGAAGATCGTTTTTAAAAAGCTGATCACTTTTGCAGTGACAATACTGCTCGTCACCTTTTTCGTGTTCGTCGCATTCGAACTGATCCCGGGTGACGCGGCAACAGCCAGGCTTGGTATCAATGCTACTCCCGAGGCGCTTTCGGCGCTCCGGGAGCAGATGGGCCTTACCAGGCCTTTCTTAGTGCGGTATTTCTCATGGCTCGGCTCGTTCTTTTTCGGCGATATGGGTACATCGCTGTCATACGGCGTGAGCGTCAGGTCGATGCTCGCATCAAAGCTTCCGATCACACTGACATTTACGATAATGTCGTTCATATTTGTAGTGATCATTTCCATTCCGACAGGACTGCTCACATCCAAATACGAGGACAGACCTCTTGCCAAAGCCGTTGATGTTCTCGGGCAGATATCCATGTCGATACCTCCGTTTTTCCTCGGAATACTTGTAACATATATATTCGGGATGATACTCCGCATGTTCACACCGGGGGGATTTGTCTCATATGATGTTAATTTCGGTAAGTTTCTCGCATATCTGGTATTTCCGTCTCTTGCCATAGCGATCCCCAAAGCGGCCATGACAACGAAGCTGCTCAAGACCTCGATCCTTTCCGAGAGAAAGCTCGATTATGTAAGGACTGCTTACAGCAGGGGTAACTCGACAATGGACGTGCTTTATAAACACGTGCTGAAAAATGCGATCATTCCCGTCATAACCTTTCTCGGTATGACGCTGGCCGATATAGTCGCCGGAAGTCTTGTGATCGAGCAGGTATTCTCGATACCCGGATACGGGAGGCTGCTCATCTCATCGATCTCAAACAGGGATTATCCCGTGGTTCAGGCCATAATAGCGATCATCGCCATGATAGTCATCGTGATCAACCTGCTGGTCGATATTCTTTACAGGGTTCTCGATCCGAGAATGAGAGGTAACTGACCATGAGCACGATGATCTTCAGGTTCAAAAAAAATCCCGAATTATACATCGGAATGATCATAACCGCGTTTATCGTTCTCGTGATACTCGGAGGCGCGATACTGTCGCCCTATGATCCCGATGCGATGAACGCTGCGGATAAGTTTGCGGATCCTTCGTTTGCCCATATTCTCGGATGCGATAATTTCGGAAGAGATCTGTTCACAAGACTGACCGTCGGGGGAGCGACCACGCTTGCCGTAGCCCTGTTCACTGTCATGATAGGTGTCGTGTTCGGGACGCTCGTCGGGGCACTCACCGGATACTACGGTGGTGCGGTCGATGAGATACTCATGAGGTTCAACGATGCCGTGCTCGCGTTTCCGAGCATCCTGCTGGCGCTCGTGTTCATAAGCGTGTTCGGCAGTGGAACGTGGAAAGTTGTCATATCACTCGGTATCGTGTTTGTTCCGAGCTTTGCGAGGATAGTGCGCGGAGAGTTCATGAGGTGTAAAAATCTTGACTATGTAAGGTCTGCGAGACTGATGGGGGCGAAGAATATGCGAATTATGTTCGTGCATATTCTTCCCAATACATTTCCGGTGCTTCTGTCATCTACGGTCATCGGATTCAATAACGCGGTGCTTGCCGAAGCGGGAATGAGCTTTCTCGGTATAGGCGTTCAGCCGCCGCAGTCATCACTCGGGCGTATGCTTTCGGATGCCCAGGCATTCCTGTTCTCCGAGCCGTCATATGCGATATGTACTGGTGTTACGATAGCGATAATTGTACTCGGATTTTCACTTTTGGGAGACGGACTAAAGAAAAATGCTTAATGTTACCGATCTTCACATTGAAATAGAGGACTCGATCATTCCCGAAACGGTGGTATATGATTTTGACATAAACGTATCCGCCGGCGAGATAGTAGGTATAGTCGGCGAATCCGGCTCGGGTAAGTCCATGTCTGCCCATGCCATAGCAGGCCTCCTGTCGCGTAAGGATATGAAGAAGAAGGGCAGTATCATGTTCGAGGGCGAGGAACTTCTGATGGTTGAAAGGTCCCGACTGCGAAGGATCCAGGGAGACGATATCGCGGTCGTGTTCCAGGAGCCGATGACAAGCCTCGATCCGGTCAGGACGATAGGATATCAGGTGGAAGAGGCCCTTAGGATACACAGGGATCTTTCCGATGAGGAACTTAAAAAGAGAGCGATAGAGATGCTTGCCGATGTGGAACTTGATGATCCCGAAGGGATATATCACAAATATCCGCATGAGTTGTCGGGAGGAATGCGTCAGCGCGTCATGATCGCCGCCGCGCTCATATGTGAACCAAAGCTTCTTATAGCCGATGAGCCGACGACGGCACTTGATGTCACGATACAGGCCCAGATAATCGAACTGCTCAAGAAGATTAACAGGGAGATGGGAACAGCCATACTGTTCATTTCCCATGATCTGAGTGTCATCCGGTCGCTCTGCAGCCGCGTGGTTGTAATGAACAAAGGGCGTATCGTGGAGAGCGGTCCCGTTTCGGATGTGTTCGATCATCCGAAGGAGGAATACACAAAGCGTCTGATAGAGGCGATCCCCAAGTTTGTCAAGATCGCGGAATGTCATGTAAATAAAGATGCAAAACCGATACTTGAGGTCAAAAATGTCAGCGCACGATACAAAAAGGTGACCGGTTACTTTAATCCTGCCGCCAGGCAGAAGGTTGTTGTCAGTGATGCCTCGTTTACGATGTATGAAGGCGAGATAATGGGGCTCGTCGGAGAGAGCGGGAGCGGCAAGACGACCCTCGGCAAGACGATACTCGGAATGCTTGACGATACGGACGGGCAGATAATCCACTACTCGAAGATGCCGCAGATGATATTCCAGGATCCGTACGGCTCGCTCAATCCCGCAAGGACCGTCGGATGGATCCTTGAGGAGCCGCTCAGGGTAAAAGGCGGATATTCGGCCGAAGAGCGCAGGAACAAGGCAAAGGAGATGCTGGGGCTTGTCGGCCTTGATGAGAGTTATTTAAAGAGAAAACCAAAGGCATTGTCCGGTGGGCAGCGCCAGAGGGTGTGCATCGCGCTCGCACTCATGCTCGAGCCCAGGCTCATTATCGCCGATGAACCGGTATCGGCACTTGATGTCACCGTTCAGGAGCAGGTCATAAACCTCCTGATAAAGCTTAACAGGGAGCTTGGGATAGCGATCCTGTTTATATCGCATGATCTTAAGGTCGTATACGAGCTTTGTTCGAGAATGATAGTAATGAAGGACGGCCGTATAGTAGAGCAGGGAACCGATGAGCAGATATACAACAATCCCAAGGATCCGTACACAAAACAGTTGTTATCGAGTGCCGGATATTTAAAAGTATGAGTTATTTAAAAAACACCGTTAACTTTTTGTGACGATTGTCGATATAAATATTGCAAACGACAAAATATGTGATATAATTTCCTTGTGTCGGTTATGTAAACCAACCGGTACGGGGGTGAGGGAAATAAGATGATCAAGGGTATCGACAATTACCAGAACAATCTCTACACGAGAATACAGAACACGCAGAACGACGCGGCTCTTAAGAAGATCAATGAGCAGGCCGCCGAAGTTCCCGAGAAGAAGCAGGAAGAAGCCAAGGGTTCCGCACTTGATCTTCGCCTTGAAGATATACGTCCCAGGGTCAATGCCAGCCTCGAAGATATCTCTTTAAGCCTCAATGAGCCGAAGTCATTTGAGATGAAGGGAAGAGATTCCGATATCGAAACGCTTGATATGGAAAAGGCCGTATCGGATATGCAGAAAGATCAGGCTCTTATGCAGTATCAGTATTTCGTAGGAGACACAAACCTCTTTTCAAGTGAAGACGGTGTCGTTATAGCCAAATAACCCGACAAAGCCCGAAATATTAACCTCTTGCAATTTGCAGGAGGTTTTTTTATACTCTTTTTCATGAGTAAGAGCAGGAAGAACGAAATACTGGCGTGTGCGGGCCTTATATTTGTGACGGTAAACTGGGGCCTCAGCTTTGTGTTCATCAAGTCATCGCTTGACGTGATGCCGCCTCTTTATATGCTTGGGATCAGGTTTACTATCGGCGGATTGCTCCTGGCACTTGTATTTGCTTCAAAACTTAAGGCGTCCGGTAAGAACTGTTTCATACACGGGTCGATAATAGGCGTTATCCTATTTGTTGCGGAAGTGTTCCAGACATACGGATGCAAATACACGACTGCCGGTAAAAATGCGTTCCTGACTACAATATACGTTATCCTTGTCCCGTTCATGCATTATCTGTTCAACAAAGTAAAACCCAGGCTGCGCTATATCATAGCGGCTGTTATCGGATTCTGGGGCATTGGCCTCATATCGATCACCGGCAAACTGTCGATAGAGATCGGCGACTCCCTGACACTCATTTGCGGCGTGTTCTATGCACTTCAGATAATTGTGATCGCAAGATATGCCGTGGCTGAAGATACGATAGTGCTCGTAATATGGGAGTTCATCGTGACCGGAGTGCTCTCGCTCCTGTTTGCACCTCTTGCATCGGGGCCGATGACATCTGCAATGTTTACCGGGGGCTCAGTCGGCAGCCTTATATTCCTGATAATATTCCCGACAATATTCGGATACGGGCTTCAGGTCGTATGCCAGAAATATGCCCCGCCGGCTCCGGCATCCATCATTATGGGAATGGAAGCCGTG
>JAFZRD010000005.1 GCA_017620055.1 Lachnospiraceae bacterium | reverse complement strand
CCATAATGGTAGGCGGGACCGGATTCTATATTCAAAGTGTCCTTTATGACATAGATTTCGACGAATGTATCGATGATCCAGATTACAGGCAGTCACTGTGGGATCTGATAGATGAAAAAGGGGACGAACATGTCCATAAGATGCTTGAGGATATAGATCCCGTAGCCGCATCATCGATCAGTGTCAAAGATCACAAACGGCTTGTAAGGGCACTCGAATACAATCACCAGACCGGCGGTCTCATATCGGAACATAACGAAGAAAACCGTTCGAGGACTTCGCATTACGATCACTGTTTCTTTGTGCTTACCGATGAGAGAAGCCGTATATATGACAGGATAAACAGCCGCGTTGACAGGATGATCGAAGACGGGCTTGTTGATGAGGTCAGAACTCTTCTTGCCGGGGGCCTTGGCCGGACAAACATTTCGATGCAGGGGCTCGGATACAAGGAGATCATCGACTTTTTATCAGGTGATATTTCCCTCGAAGAAGCGATCTACAGGATAAAGAGGGATTCAAGACACTTCGCCAAGAGACAGCTGACATGGTTTCGGCGGGAACGTGATGTCATTTGGCTCGACAGGAGCGGCGGCGAAGATATCATGAAACGTATAGATGAAGAACTGAAGAAAAAGGGGATAATACATGACTGATATGTCTTTTGTATATGGATCCTGCGGCATCAGCCGCGAGGTATATGAGTTCGGGGAAAACATCCTGAACGACCTGTCCGACAGATTCGCACTCTTTGACAGGACATGCGAACTTAACCAGCTTAAAGTAATAAAGGCGATGCATGATGCGCGCGTCAGCGATGCCTGCTTCATGCCATCGAGCGGCTACGGATATAACGATCTCGGAAGAGATACTCTCGAGAAAGTCTACGCGAACGTATTTCATACCGAAGACGCACTTGTGCGTCCCCAGATAACATGCGGCACACACGCACTTTCAGTAGCGCTTTTCTCACAGCTGCGTCCGGGTGACGAACTGTTGTCTGTATCCGGCAAACCTTACGATACGCTAGAGGAAGTCATCGGTATAAGACCGAGTACCGGGTCGCTGGCGGAATACGGCATCACTTACCGACAGGTTGACCTTCTTTCCGACGGCTCGTTCGACTTTGAAGGAATAAAAAATGCCATATCATCAACCACTAAAATGGTAACGATACAGCGCTCCAAAGGATATCAGACACGTCCGTCGCTTTCCGTTTCGTCTATAGGGGAAGCGATAAAGTTCGTAAAGAGCATCGATCCTTCGATAATTGTCATGATCGACAACTGCTACGGTGAGTTTGTTGAGGAGACCGAACCTTCGGATGAAGGAGCGGATATGATCGTAGGTTCTCTTATAAAAAATCCCGGCGGAGGACTTGCACCTGTCGGCGGATATATCGCAGGCACTTCCAAGTGTATTGAAAAAGCCGCGTACAGGCTCACGAGTCCCGGACTCGGAAAAGAGGTAGGTGCGACTCTTGATATCAACAGGTCGCTCTTTCAGGGGCTGTTTCTTGCTCCATCAGTTGTAAATGCGGCATTAAAGGCTGCCGTATTTGCGGCAAACATATATGAAAAGCTCGGATTTGCCGTTATTCCGGATTCCAAAGAGAGCAGACATGATATCATCCAGGCCGTGACTCTCGGCTCCGAGAAGGCGGTATGCGCATTCTGTAAAGGGATCCAGGCCGCATCACCCGTTGACGCGCATGTCGTTCCCGAACCGTGGGATATGCCCGGATATGACAGCAAGGTCATCATGGCAGCGGGAGCGTTCATATCGGGAAGCTCTATAGAACTTTCCGCCGACGGGCCGATCAAAGAGCCTTACAGCGTATATTTCCAGGGCGGACTTACATGGCCTTCGGCAAAGCTCGGAATCCTTTCCTCGCTCCAGCAGCTCGTCTCCGAGAAAATAGTTGATATATACATCTAGATATTCTTATGATAAAATATGCTAGATATAGTATGTGAAAACGAGGATCAGTTTTGGCTATCAATGCATTCGGTATAGATCTCGGTACCTATAACATTAAAATATATAACGGTTTTACCGACAGGATCGTATCCCATAAGAATATGATCGCGATACAGAACAGACGCAATCTGTTCGCTTACGGTGATGATGCATTCACTATGTACGAGAAGGCGCCCGACAATATCAAGGTCACCTTCCCGCTGACGTACGGTGTCATTGCCGATATCAATCATATGCAGATCCTGATCAGGAACTTCATCAATGATGAGATGGACGGAAACATCAGGAGTGCGGATTACTATATATCAGTACCTACCGATATTACCGAAGTGGAGAAAAGGGCTTTCGTCGATCTTGTCAAAGAGTCGAACATCAGGGCGAGAAATATCTATATTGTTGAAAAAGCCATTGCGGACGGTATCGGGATGGATGTCGAGATGCACCGTTCACAGGGCTTTCTTGTTGTTAACGTGGGATATGAGACGACGGAGATATCCATCCTCAGTCTTGGCGGGATCGTGCTGTCTAAGCTTATCAAGATTGGCGGCAAGAAGTTCGACGAGTCCGTCAGAAACATGATCCGTAAGGAGTACAATCTTCTGATCGGAGCCAAGACAGCGGAGCAGACGAAGATCGATCTTCCTGAACTTGAGGCTTCACAGCGTGATGCCGTTGTCTACGGAAGGGATATCGTTACCGGCCTTCCGGTTGAGAGAACGATCCCGACTATGCTCATAGAGCGTGCGATGCACGAACACTTCGAGACGATCATCGATAATGTCAGGCTGATACTCGAACGTACGCCTCCCGAGCTTGGCGCGGATATATACAAGAAAGGAATCTTCCTGACCGGCGGCAGTGCCTCGATCGGCGATCTTCACCAACTCATCGCAAAAAGCACCGGACTGAACGTGCTGTTCTCGCCTCACAGGGAGGGGAGCGTCGCGTACGGTCTGTCCCAGATAATCAAGAACGAGCGGCTTCATCCTATCGTATACACTATGGAAGATTTTTCCGTTTAGGTAATATATGGCACGCAACAGATCAAGCAGGAACAAAATCGATATACCAAGTAAGTACGTATTGCTGGCACTGTCTGTATTATGCATTATCATGATGGTGCTTTCTTATGCTACCGACATTATGGACGGCCCTCCCGAAGCGGTTGCGGGTTATACGGTCATCCCGTTCCAGAAGGGAATAGCCTATGCCGGAAGTTGGCTCTTTGACAGATCCGAATCCATCAAAGAACTCGAGAGCCTCAGGACCGAGAACGAGGAGCTAAAGAAGACGGTTGACGAACTGACGATAAAGATCAACGATCTGACGACCGACAAATATGAGCTGGCAGAGCTGAGGCAGCTCTTAAGCCTTGATGAGAGGTACAGTGATTACCCTACCGTGGGAGCACGGGTCATCGGTAAGGATGCCGGTAACTGGTATTCGACTTTCCTTATTGACAAAGGAAGCAACGACGGGATCAAAGTCAACATGAACGTAATGGCCGGATCGGGTCTTGTCGGCATAGTCACGAGCGTCGGACCCAACTGGGCGACCGTCAGATCGATAATCGATAATGATTCCAACATAAGTGCAATGGTACTGAACACCTCGGACACAATGATAGTGACCGGGGATCTTGAAATGTATTCAAACGGCAGCATCAAGTTCACTGAACTTCGCGATGAAGACAATGCGGTATCTCCGGGAGATCAGATAGTCACGAGTCAGATAAGCAGCAAATATCTTCCCGGAATATCGATCGGTTACATCAAGGAGATCAACAACGATTCCAATAACCTGACCAAATCCGGTTATATAACGCCGGTCGTCGATTTCGAGCATCTTGACATTGTTCTTGTTGTCACCGTCATGAAACAGACAAAGGATTGATATGTACAGAAAGATAACAATGCTTCTGCTGATCCTCATCGGCTATCTGATACAGAGTACTATGATAAGGATACTTCCGATGGGCGGTGTTGCACCGAACATTCTGATCATACTGACCTCATGTTTCGGATTCATGCGCGGCAAGAAAGAAGGCATGTTCGTTGGCTTTATATCGGGACTTGTAATAGATATACTGTTCGGTAACATTATCGGATTCTATGCGCTCGCATACCTTGTGATAGGTTACCTGAACGGATTCTTTGCCAGCATATTCTATCCCGAAGACGTCAAGCTTCCCATGGTACTGATCACGAGTTCCGAACTTGTATACTGTTTTATCGTTTATGTGTTCAGATTCCTCATCCAGGGAAAGCTTCGCTTCGGATACTATTTTCTTCACGTGATACTTCCCGAGATCGTTTATACGATCTTTGTTACGATCATTTTCTACAAGATCATCCTTTCGATAAACGAATGGCTTGAAGATTTGGAAAGAAGGACCGCCTGATTGTTATCGGATTTCAAGGAATGGCTCAAAGACGCCATTTTCAATCGTTTCACGATCATACTGATCGTATATGTCATATTAATAGTCGTTCTTGTTCAGCGTCTGTTTGTGATGCAGATAATCAAAGGACAGGATTATCTTAACAACTTCAAGCTCACGATCAAGAAAGAGACAACGCTCAAATCGACACGCGGCAATATCTATGACAGGAACGGCAATCTTCTTGCATATAACAAACTGGCATATTCGGTCACGATAGAAGATAATTTCGAATCGGGCAAGAACAAGAACGCACTCATAAATGATTCGATAATGAGGGCGATAAGGATAGTCGAAGATTGCGGAGATGTCGTGGACAATGATTTTAACATCATCCTCAACAACTACGGGCAATACGAGTTCACTCTTTCCGGAACCAGACTGACACGTTTTCTTGCGGATGTATACGGACACAAATCGATGGATGACCTGACTACATCGGAGCGCAATTCCACGCCGGACGATATCATCATGTTCCTGTGCGATACGAAGAAATACGGCATCGGGCATACGGTCATAGACGAAAAGGGTGACAGCCGGTTCGTTCCGATGGAGGGATATACGAAGGAAGAAGTCTTAAAGCTTGTAACGGTACGTTACCAGCTTTCGACGAACAGTTACCAGAAATACCTCTCGACCGTTATCGCGGATGATGTGGGCGATCTGACGGTCGCTGCGATCAAAGAGAACTCGGATATCCTGCAGGGTGTCGGTATCGAAGTAAATACGCTCCGGCAGTACAACGATCCCGTATACTTTGCACATATTATCGGATACACCGGAAACGCATCACCCGACGACCTTGCCGAACTTGCCGGTTCATCGCATGATTACAACGGTGCCGACATGGTCGGTAAATCCGGTATCGAGAAATCGATGGAAGAGTATCTGCAGGGTGAAAAGGGGAAAGACGCCATCTATGTCGATAACATGGGAAAGATCATTGAAACGATCTCTCATGTGGATCCGACAGCCGGAAATGACGTCTACCTGTCGATAGATTCCGATCTTCAGAAGGCCGTGTACAACATGCTCGAGCAGAAGCTTGCCGGAATACTCGTATCGAAGATCGTCAACATGAAGACTTACAATAATGATGTCGTAAAATCATCCCTGATGATGATCCCGATCGATGATGTATACTATGCGCTTGTCAACAACAATGTCATCGACACCGATCATCTCGGAGGTGACAATGCCGCAGAATACGAGAGGCAGGTGTACGCTGCATACCTTGAGAAGAAGAGTGCCGTAATGGCATCGCTTCGCGATGAACTGCTTAATACGAAAACACCGTACCGGGACCTCCCGGAAGAGATGGAAGTGTATGAGAGCTATATCGTCTCAAGGCTGATGTCATCATCAAGCGGTGTACTCGTATCCGACCTTGTTGACAGAAACGACAAGACATATATAGACTGGGCACTCAATGAAACCATCAGTCTTAACGAATATCTTCATTACTGTCTTGCGAGCAACTGGATAGATGTCACCAAGTTCCAGCTTAGCAACCAGTATTCCGATTCCGAAGAAGTATACACACAGCTTGTCGATTATATAATCTCCGATCTGTCGGAGAATACCGGCTTCGACAAGAAGATGTACAAGTACATGATCGCCGACAATAACATCAGCGGCAGGCAGCTTTGCATGATACTTTACGAACAGAAGGTAATACTCGGTACGGCCGAGGAGAAAGCCCTTCTCGAGTCCGGTGCAAAGACACCGTATGATTTTATCATCAACAAGATCAGTAACCTTGAGCTGACTCCTGCCATGCTTGCACTCGATCCTTGTTCCGGATCATGTGTTGTCGCAAACAAGAGAGGGGAGCTGCTGGCACTTGTAACCTATCCCGGATACGATAACAACAGGTTCGCCAATTCGATAGATTCGGAATATTATGCGAAACTTTTGTCCGACCTGTCGAGTCCTCTTTATAATAATGCAACGCAGCAGATGACCGCACCCGGATCGACATTCAAACCGTGTTCGGCCGCATGTGCTCTTGAAGAAGGAATAGTAAACGTCGGAGAGACGATAAAGTGTGAAGGCGTGTTTGAATACTTTGACGTTGAGAAACAGTGCTGGGTATATCCCGGTGCCCACGGACCGCTCGATGTAAGAGGCGCTATAGGTAACTCCTGTAACTGCTTCTTCTATGAGGTCGGTTTCAGACTCGCCACCAATATGCATACGATGAGTTATGACGAGCAGCACGGTCTGGAAGTGCTCAAGAAATATGCCGATCTGTTCGGGCTGACCACCAAGACCGGAATAGAGATGGAAGAGAACACTCCGAAGTTTTCGGACGAACTGCCTGTCGATTCTGCGATCGGACAGGGAAGTCATAACTATACGACAGTAGGACTGTCCAGATACGTAACAACGATAGCAACACGCGGAACGTGCTACAAATACACGCTTCTTGACAAAATAGTCGATCCCGAGGGAGCCGTTATACTGTCGGCTTCGCCCGAGATACAGAACAGTGTCGTGTTTGCGGGTTCCACCTGGAGCCAGATATATTCGGGAATGAGAGAGGTTGTCGAAAAAGCCGCCGCTTTCAGAGGGTTCCCGATACCTACAGCCGGCAAGACCGGTACGGCGCAGACGAGCAAGTCAAGAACGAATCACGCCGTATTTATCGGTTTTGCACCGTATGACGATCCGGAAGTCACGGTGGCTACACGTATAGCATACGGTTATACTTCGGCAAATGCAGCCCAGCTGTCGAAAGACGTTCTGAGCTATTATTTCAAGGTTGAAGATGCCGAGACGCTTGTCAACGGTATCGCCGACGAGTCTACAAACGAGATCATAGAAGACTGACGAAAAGAGGGTTACCATGAAAGACGCAGTTACGATCAAGAGTTTTCCAAACGGACTGAAGCTGATCCTGAATCCGGATATGCCGTTTGAGAACCTGTATGTTGCATTTGCTCAAAGGCTCATCGAATCGGACAGATTCCTCGGGGACGCCAAGCTTGTGATAACATTCGAAGGCCGTTCGCTTTCGGATCTGGAAGAACGTGCACTTGTAGAGGCTTTTTCCGAATACACTCATGTGACCGTGCTGTGCATCATGGACCGTAACGAGAAGAAGAACGAAGTGTTCATTCAGGCGGCGAACGCATTTTCCCCGAGCGGTAACATAGAGAACACATCGGTATATAAGGGCACGCTCCATGCCGGCCAGAATCTCGAGACCGAAGGCAGCATAGTCGTTCTGGGCGATGTCAATCCCGGTGCGAGCGTTTCTGCCGTAGGAAGCGTTGTTATACTCGGAACAGTGTACGGTGACATCCGCGCCGGGATCAAAGGTGATGAAGGTGCATTTGCGGTCGCTCTTGACATCAAGTCCGAATCGATAGAAGTAGCCGGCGAGAAATGTACGATGTTTTCGAAGAATGCCGGATTCCTTAGAAAGCTCGCAGGAGCAAAGATCGTGTACATGAGTGAAGAAGGCGTTGTCTGTGAGGATATAACAAAGGATTTTCTCGCCGATATTCCTTTCTAGAATAAGATATGTTTGAGAATTATAATTTCAGAAAATACGATTTTTTCCTTGTGCTTCTGTGTATCGCGATAACTTCGATCGGTATCGTGTTCATTAAGAGTGCGGACGAATCATATGTAAGGCACCAGCAGGAAGGTTTTGTCATGGGCCTTATCATTATGGTGATCATTTCTTTCATCAGTTATTCGTTCATACTCAAGTTCTACTGGCTGATCTATATCGCAAGCATCGCACTCCTCGTCGCCGTCAAACTGTTCGGTGATTCGGGCGGCGGAGCACAACGCTGGTTTGAGATCGGAGGCATACGTTTCCAGCCTTCCGAGATGGTCAAGATACTGTTGATTTTATTTTATGCCGCGTTTATTATGAAACATAAGGAAAACCTTAATACTGTACGTATCGTCCTTTCCTGCGTGGCGCTCATCATTCCGCCGATATACCTGATCTTCAAACAGCCCGATCTGTCAACGACGATCATGATAGTGGCTATATTTGGCGTAGTCATGTTCATAGGCGGCATAAGCTGGAAGATTATCGGAGGCGTGATACTGATAGGAGTACCTTCGTTTGTCCTGGCGCTGCGGTATCTGATGAGAGACGATGTCCATATCATCGAGGATTATCATAAGGGCAGGATTCTTGCCTGGCTGTATCCCGACGAATATGCGATATCCGAAGCATATCAGACATTAAACGCCATGACTGCGATAGGTTCCGGACAGTTATCCGGAAAAGGGATAAACAATAACGTCGTGGCATCGGTGAAGAATGGTAACTTCATTTCGGCTGCGCATACCGACTTCATATTTGCCGTCATAGGCGAGGAGATGGGCTTCGTCGGCTGCTGCGTTGTTATCGGACTGCTGTTTCTGATCGCAATAATGTGCATTCTGATCGCCCGCAAAGCCAAAGATACGGCAGGACAGATAATAGCCGGAGGAATGGCAGGACTCATAGGAATACAGACTTTCATAAATATCGGAGTTGTAACGGGACTTCTTCCCAATACCGGACTGACGCTTCCTTTTGTCAGTTACGGTCTGACGAGTCTTGTCAGCCTGTTCGCAGGTATAGGTTTTGTACTTAACGTTAAACTGCAGTCGCCGGAGAGCATTTATTTCGAGGGAGAATTCTGATGAACATTGGTCTTATCGCACACGAATCCAAGAGAAAGCTTATACAGAACTTCTGCATTGCGTACAGAGGAGTTCTTTCCAAACACAAACTGTTTGCGACGGGAACGACCGGACGTCTTATCGAAGAGGTCACAAATCTGTCCGTTCACAAGTATCTTGCAGGCAACCTTGGAGGAGAGCAGCAGATAGGTGCCCAGATCGAGCATAACGAGATCGATCTGATGATATTCCTGCGCGACCCTCAGGCTCCCGACCTTCACAGGCCGGATATCAACTACATAATCAAGCTTTGCGACACACACAACATCCCGCTGGCTACCAATCTTGCCACGGCGGAACTTCTGATAAAATCACTTGACAGAGGAGATATGGAGTGGCGTGAAATGTACAAATAAGTCCGCTGTCGCAGTGGCGTTATCACTGATCATATCCATACTGCTTACTTCCTGTTCATCGCGTCTGGCACTCCCGTTTGACCCCGATTCGGAGACAGGTTCATTCAATATCAAAAATGTCGGCGGAATATCTTCCGACATCAAACCTTTTGCCGCCGATATCTGCGTCTGTGACAATGATTTCGAGAAGATGTCGCTTGCCATAGATGAGGCCGATGCGGGTGGTCTGTTCGATGCCACGAGCGCCGAAACGGTCTATGCGAAAAATGTTCATGCCAAGCTCAATCCGGCATCGCTGACAAAGGTCATGACTGCGTACATCGCTCTTAAGTACGGACATCTCGATGATACTCTTACCGCAAGTTCAAACGTTCTCATAACAGAGTCCGGAGCACAGCTTCTCGGTATCAGAGAAGGAGACAAGATGACTCTCGAACAGGCTCTGTATGCGCTCCTTCTGTATTCCGCAAACGACGCCGGTGTACTTATAGCCGAATATCTGTCCGGAAGTGTCGATAAGTTCGCCGCGGTCATGAACGACGAGGCCAAAAAGCTCGGTGCGACAAACACGAACTTTACGAATCCGCACGGGCTTACAAATGAGGAGCATTATACGACCGCATACGATCTGTATCTGATATTCAATGCGGCGATGCAGTATGAGGAATTCAGGAAGATAATCAATACAACCGAATTCAAGAGTACATACAAAGACAGGGAAGGCAATCCCAAAACACTTGAGATCAAATCGACAAACGCATATGTCAACGGTGACGTCAAGGCACCTGACGGAGTTAATGTCATAGGAGGCAAAACAGGAACGACCAAGGCGGCCAAATCCTGTCTGATCCTTCTGTCAAACGGCGATAACGGACACACGTATATATCAGTCATACTCGGATCCACGGACCATGACAGTCTGTACCGGAATATGACGACACTGCTGACCGACATACACTGATTTTGGTTGTCATTTAGCATTAAATAAACTATAATTAGTTATAATCATTAATCAAAGGAGGATCTGTAATGATTCAGCTTATTGTTGGAGCCAAGGGCAAAGGCAAAACAAAACATCTTCTTGAAAAAGTAAATAACGCGGTCAAGACCGTTGACGGTAATATCGTCTATCTTGATAAGAACGCTAAACATATGTATGAGCTGAAGAACCGTATCAGACTCATCAACACATCGGAGTTTCCGTTCACATCAACGGATGAGTTCATAGGTTTCCTGTGCGGTATCGTATCCCAGGACCACGATCTTCAGGAACTCTATCTCGACAGTTTCATGGATGTGGCATTTATCAAAGACAAGAAGGACGTTGAAGAAGTCTTTGTCAAGCTGGACAGCATCAGTTCCCAGTTTTCGGTGGATTTCATAATCAGTATCTCGCTCGAGATGGAAGAGGTACCCGAGAAGTTCAAGTCACAGGTTATAGTAGCTTTATAGAAAGATATCTTCTGAAAGTCCCGGTTACCCGGGACTTTCATTAAATCAGTAAATGCCCCGCAGGAAGAAGAAAAACAGAAAACAGGAAGAGGCGAAACCGTCAAAGGTTTCCCAGTATCGCAAGCCGATAAGCTTTAATCCGGGAGTACTCGTATTCCTGGTTATTTTTGTGTATATGGTAATAATGGTCGTGTCGTACTTCAGACAGACCCATATTACGCCCTATGAAGTCAAGCTCGGTTCCCTTGCGATCAACAATACATACAAAGGTGTCATTCTTCGCGAAGAAAAAGTCATAACAAGTGATTTTTCGGGATATATCAATTATTATGCCCGGGAATCCGAGAAGGTGAACGCTTATTCAATGGTGTACACCGTTGATTCCACCGGCAAACTTGCGGAGATGGTCAACGACGAGAGCACCGATGAAAGCTCGATCTCTAATGAGAGCCTGGCCGACATCAGAAATACGATATCCGCGTTTGCTGTTGATTTCAGGCCCGAGAAATACATTGACACGTATGATTTCAAATATGCGATAGAAGGCACAACGCTTAAACTTGCCAACAATGCGGTACTTGCGAACATAGACAAGCTCCGGGCCGAGAACTATGCCGATTCGATCGATTTCGGATATGCGCCGGAGAGCGGCGTGATCGAATACTTCTCCGACGGTTACGAGGAACTGACGGCCGAGACAATCACTCCCGAGCAGGTTGACGGAGACGATTACGAGAAGAGCGTGCTTCATTCCAATGATCTGATCTCGGAAGGCGATACAGCGTATAAGCTGATCACGAGCGAACTGTGGTCGATACTCATCGAGATAGATGAGGAAAGGGCCCAGTCCCTTGCCGATACGAACTACATAGAAGTAAGGTTTCTGAAGAACAACTATACGGCTTGGGCGGCTGTTACGATACTCCGGCAGAACGGACGTATATATGCCAAGCTTGATTTCAACAATTCGATGATCACATTCTCGACAGACCGGTTTGTTGAGATAGAGCTCCTCGATAACGCGCGGGAAGGATTGAAGATTCCCAACTCGGCTATCGTTGAGAGAACATTCTACCTTGTTCCCGAAGATTACCTGACAAAGGGCGGTAACAGTCAGGATGACGGCTTCAACCGTGAGACGTATCTTGAAGACGGTACGCTTTCCACCGAGTTCGTTCCCGTCACGATCTATAATAATGTCGACGGAAACCTGTATGTTGACGAATCCGTACTCAAGGTCGGGGATTATGTGATAAAGCCCGAGGACGGAGAGCGATATCCGATCTCCAAACAGGCAAGTCTGATCGGTGTTTACAATATCAACAAAGGTTATGCCGATTTTAAGCAGATAACAATACTGAACCAGAACGAGGAGTATTCGATCGTCAAATCAAACAGCGAATACGGACTTGCCGTTTACGATTATATAGCGCTCAAGGGCGATTCCGTAACGGACAATGATTTTATATACGAATGATGTGAGGCATTTATCAGATGGTAAAAGAAAACCTTGAAAAGGTAAGACACACTGTTAATGAAGCGTATGAACGTTCCGGAAGGAATGATGGTGTCACGCTCATAGCCGTGTCCAAGACAAAACCCGCACAGATGATCCGTGAAGCGTATGACGCCGGGCAGCGGGATTTCGGCGAGAACAGGGTGCAGGAGATAGTCGACAAGTATCCGGAACTTCCGAAGGACATCAGATGGCATCTTATAGGGCATCTTCAGACGAATAAAGTCAAATACATAATAGACAAGGTCGCCATGATCCACAGTGTCGATTCTTTAAGACTTGCCGAGGAGATCAGCCGGCAGGCCGTCAAAGCGGGTACGTGCATGGATATACTTATAGAGGTTAATGTTGCCGAAGAAGAAAGTAAGTTCGGGGTTTCGGTTAATGACGCACCGGCACTTGTCAAAGAGATAAGCTCTCTTCCGGGTCTCAGGATCAGAGGGCTCATGACCGTTGCACCGTTTGTTTCCGATCCCGAGGAAAACAGAGCCGTTTTTTCGACATTGCGACAATTATCGGTTGACATAGACAGCAAAAACATTGATAATGTTGTTATGGATTGTCTGTCCATGGGCATGTCCGGCGATTACGAAGTTGCGATCGAAGAAGGGGCGACGTTCGTGAGAGTCGGTACTTCCATATTCGGTGACAGGCAGTATATGTAGGGGAATAAAGGGTCGAAGGATAGGAGATTATTATGGGTTTACTTGACAAAATGCTTGGCGCAATGAAGTATGACGACGAGGAAGATTACGAGGATGACGGTTACTATGATGATGACTATGATGACAGATCCTCGGCACGTTCGGTAAACAAGAGAGCAGTCAAAGCACAGACGCTTGATGATGACGATGAAAAGGCCAAGGCTCCCGCAAGAAGGACACCCAGGACCGGCAGTAACAGACTGATGAGCAACGGAATGGAAGTATGTGTGATCAAGCCGACATCCGTTGAAGACGCAAGAGAGATAACAGACACCTTACTTGAGAATCATACGGTGCTGCTGAACATGGAAGGGCTGGATGTTGACATGGCCCAGAGGATAATAGATTTCACGAGCGGCAGTACTTATGCGATAGCAGGCAATCTGCAGAAGATCTCACATTATATATTTATCCTGACTCCGAAGAATGTAGATGTATCGGGTGATTTTCAGGAGATCTTATCCGGAGCTTTCGATGTACCGGCATTGAACAACAAATTCTGAACTCTGGCTTCCGATCACTGGTCGGAAGCTTTTCTTTTGATAAAAGGTCATGAGCAATACACTTGAGGTATCTTACAAAAACAACGGTTCATATGACGTTGTCATAGACAGGGATTACAGCGGTCTCGGCTCATACGTATCAAAGCTTTTCCCTAATCTTCGAAGAGTCTGTATCGTCACCGACTCTAATGTTTCCGGTTTATATTTAAAAGACGTTAAAGATTCTCTTACGGGATGCTGTGAGAGTATACATGAATTCATATTCGAGGCGGGAGAGAAGAGCAAGAACCTCTCGACGGTAAATGCATGTTACGATCAGCTCCTGTCATGTGATCTTAACCGTAAGGATCTGATAATCGGTCTTGGCGGCGGAGTGGCCGGGGATATGGCTGCATTCATCGCATCCTCATACATGAGGGGCTGCCGCTTTGTTAATCTTCCGACTTCACTCCTTGCAATGGCTGATTCATCCGTCGGCGGCAAATGCGGCGTGGACTATGACAAATACAAGAACATCGTCGGCAGCATCTACATGCCCTCACTCGTTTATGCTGCAACATATACACTCGATTCGCTACCGGAGCGGGAGTTCTCTTCGGGTATGGCGGAGATATTAAAGGCAGGTCTTATCAAAGATTCCGTTTTCTATGAATGGCTGATCACAAACTTCGGTGAGATACTTGAAAAAGATACCGATACACTCGGGTATATGCTTGAAAAAGCCATAGGTATAAAGCAGTTTTTCGTGACCAGGGATCCCTATGAAGAAAATGAACGTATGATATTGAACTTCGGTCATACGATAGGACACGCTCTCGAGAAGTACTTCGATTTCAGGTATTCTCACGGGGAATGCGTGGCTCTCGGATCCGTTGCGGCCGCGTATATATCGTATAAGAGATCTATGCTTTCAAAAGAGGAGTTCTATGAGATAAGGGATATGTTCGTACCCTTTATGCTCCCGATATCTCTCGATGCATTTGACGTTGACGCAGTCTACGGAAACATCGGTCATGACAAGAAGAACACCGATTCCGGTCTTAAGTTCATATTACTCAAAAAGATCGGAAAGGCTGTGATCGTTTCCGACGTTAGCGAAGAAGAGATAAAGGATGCGATCAAGAGCCTTATAGTTGAATGGGATTAAGATGAGCGCGAAAATCAAAAGGATAACAATTGATATTTTATTATTTGCGATACTCCTGTTTGTCGACAGGGTAACCAAATCATGGGCGGTATCAAGGCTTAAAGATGAAGCGGCAATACCGCTTATCAGAAACGTACTCGAGCTTCATTATCTTCCGAACGGAAATACAGGTGCGGCATTCGGTATACTCTCCGGGCACAGGATACTGTTTCTTGTGATAGCACTTGTAGTTGTTATCGTGATATCTTACCTTGTGTTCAATATGCCCGCTGACCGTAAATACAAGTTCATAGAGATACTTCTCGTATTCATTGCCGCAGGCGGCGTCGGTAACATGATAGACAGGATAGTGCAGAACTATGTTGTGGACTTCATATACATATCATGCATCAATTTCCCGATATTCAACGTTGCGGACATGTATGTTTCTGTCTGTACGGTCATACTTGCGATAATCCTGCTTTTTAAATTTAAAGATACCGATTACGAGGTGTTCGACAAGGCGTTCGGCGAGCCGCTCAAAAAGCTCTTTTCCAAGAAGTAACAATGAAAGAATATACACTTATCGTTGAAGAAGACTATGAAAATGACAGGGTCGACAGGTATGTCAGAAGCGTACTTGCCGACTTTTCACGTTCATACATACAAAAGCTCATAGAAAATCACGAGCTCACGATCAATAATGAACCGGTCAGATCGAGCTGCCGCGTAAAGACGGGTGATGTCATACATCTCGTTACATCCGAACAGATCCCCGATATATTACCTCAGGACATACCGCTTGACATCCTTTATGAAGATGAAGATATCCTCATCATAAACAAACCGAAAGACATGGTCGTACATCCGGCTCCCGGACATTATGACAATACAGTGGTAAATGCTGTGATGTTCCATTGTAAGGATCTGTCGGGTATAAACGGGGTCCTGCGTCCCGGGATAGTTCACCGTATAGACAAGGATACTACCGGATCGCTTGTAATATGCAAGAACGATTTCGCACACGAGAAAATCGCGAGCCAGCTTAAAGAACACACGATAAAACGTGAATATATCGCAATAGTAACGGGCGTTATTAATGAAGCAGGCGGTACCGTGGACAAGCCCCTCGGAAGATCAAAGACCAACAGGCTGAAGATGGCTGTCGATCCTGATGGTAAGAGAGCGGTGACCCACTATGAAGTCATTTCGCGAAGCGATAAGTTCACTCTGATAAGATGCCGTCTTGAAACAGGTCGGACACATCAGATAAGAGTACACATGGCATACATCGGACATCCTGTTGCCGGGGATCCGATATACGGAAACGGCCGGAAGACTCCTGTCGATACCCGTGGACAGGCTCTTCATGCCGAGATCCTGGGGCTCGTTCATCCGCGTACAGGTGAGTATATTGAGGTCAAAGCGCCTCTTCCCGATTATTTCCGAAAGTTTGCCGACACCTTCGAAAAAGTTTAGTAAAATATCACAATAATTATAGTCACGGAAAACATATTGTGGTAAAATATGACATTATATACGCTAAGTGTATAAAAAATATAAACGGAGGGTTACTTATGAGCGACAACAACGAAGTTAAAACAGGAAATCCCTACACGGGAACGGCAGATCTCACTGATTACGAGATCACATCAATGCTCGAAAAAGTCAGCGACGGAGATATGCAGGTCATCGCACGTCTTCTCGTTGCAATGAAGAAAGAAAATGCAGAAGCTCAGAAGCGCGTTAAGATACAGAGTATCTTCTCGTTATGCGCATCTGTTCTGTGTCTCATTCTTCTGATCGTAATGCTTGTAACGATCAAGAACTTCCTGCCCCAGGTGGAAGGTGCAGTTGCAAACGCTAACAATCTCATCGTTTCCGTTACCGATGAGGTCACCAAAGTATCTCAGGTTGTTGACGACGCCACAGGTATCATCAATCAGGCCAGTGATGCCATGACCGAAGCAAGTGCAGCTATCACAACTGCAAGTGCTACGATCGAAGAAGTAAACGGCATGATGGGCGAAGTTCAGTCCGTTGTCTCAAATCTTGACAAGAGCACACAGGAACTTGCCGCTGTTGATCTTAACGGAATGCTCGACAATGTAAACTCGCTCGTTGCTACAAGTGAGAAGAGTGTTCAGGATACGGTCAAGAAGATCGATGATGTCGATCTCGATTCGCTCAACAAAGCGATCAAGGATCTTTCAACGATAATCTCACCTCTGGCTAAGCTCTTCAAGAGATAACTCTTACAACAGTACCCCCGGCCAGGTGCCGGGGGTAAATAAGTATAAAGGAAGGTAACTTTATGATTGGCTCTGATGCGATCGTAAAATGCCTGGAAAAAGAAGGGGTAACTACGCTGTTCGGATATCCGGGAGTGGCGATTTGCCCCTTCTTTAACAGCATTCTGAACACAAAGATCGATTCAATACTTGTAAGGAGTGAGCAGAACGCAGCTCATGCCGCGAGCGGATATGCAAGGGTCACAGGTAAGGTTGGCGTCTGCGTCGCGACAAGCGGACCCGGAGCGACCAATCTGCTGACCGGTATAGCCACCGCATATGCCGACTCCATACCTCTCGTATGCATTACGGGACAGGTTGATTCAAAGCTTCTCGGAAGCGATGTGTTTCAGGAAGCCGATATCACGGGTGCGGCCGAAAGCTTTGTAAAATACAGCTATCTGATCAAGGACGTCTCCGATATTCCCAGGATCATGAAAGAGGCATTTCACATTGCTTCAACGGGAAGAAAAGGGCCCGTTCTCATCGATGTACCCATAGATATCCAGAACAGGACTATCACGGGATTCAAGTATCCCGATTCCGTGAATATGCGTACATACAAGCCTACAGTCAAAGGGCATGCGGTACAGCTCAAGAAGGTTAACAAGGAACTTGAGAAGGCAAAACGTCCCCTGATCTGCGCCGGTGGCGGTGTTATCCTCTCGGGGGCACAGAAGGAGCTTTGTGATTTTTCCCACAGATATAATATTCCAGTCGTGTCGACGATGATGGGGATAAGCGCAATGGAAAGCTCGGATCCGCTGTACTTCGGAATGATAGGCAATAACGGCAGGAAATGTGCCAATCTCGCGATGCAGGAGTCGGATCTTCTGATCGTAATAGGTGCCAGGATAGCCGATCGTGCCGTTTCATCGCCCGATCTTGTCGCAAAGGATACTGTACTCATACATATCGATGTCGATCCCGCTGAGATCGGTAAGAACGTCGGACCGACGATACCGATCGTAGGTGACATCAGGAATATATTCGGTGATCTTGCGAAAGAAACCGTGGCATGTGATTTTTCCGCATGGATCAAAAAGCTTGATAAATACAGAGCAGAAGAGAAGGGGAGAAAATCACCCCGCAAACAGTTCGTCGATCCCGCAAAGTTTGTTGCGACTCTTTCCGAAAAGCTTGAAAAAAACGCAGTATACGTTGCCGATGTCGGACAGAACCAGATGTGGTCATGCATGTACTATAATTCCAAATCCGGAAGATTTCTTACAAGCGGAGGAATGGGTACGATGGGATATTCGATACCCGCGGCTATAGGTGCCAAGAAGGCCGATCCGAAGCGCCAGGTAGTTGCCGTTTGCGGAGACGGTTCTTTCCAGATGGCCATGAACGAACTTGCAACGATGATGCAGAACGATATACCCGTCAAAATAGTCGTGTTCAACAACGGATATCTCGGACTTGTGCGGGAATATCAGCACAAAACGTATGATGCATATTCCATGGTAGATCTCGGTAAACTTCCCGACCTGTCAAAGATCGCCGAAGCATACGGGATCCCGTATTATCTTATGAAGAACAATACCGGGATGAATGGCCTGATCGATGAATTCTTAAAGAGCAAGGGGCCCGGTCTCATGGAATGTATTCTCGATCCGATGGATGTTGTAAAGTAGATCAAAACGCAAAGGAATTGTCATGAAAAGGTTATATTCAGTTCTTGTAGAAAACAGATCCGGTGTTCTGTCCAAAGTGAGCGGACTGTTCGCCAGAAGGTGTTTCAATATCGATTCCCTTGCGGTGGGAGAGACTGACGATCCTGCCGTATCATGTATCACTATCGTCAGTTCGGGAGAGAAAACTACACTCGAACAGATAGAGAAACAACTAAACAAGAAGATCGACGTTATCAAGATCAAGACGTTTTCCGAAGAGGAGAGCATATCGAGAGAGCTGATGCTCGTGAAGGTAAAGTACACTAAGGCAAACCGTCGCGAGATCATGGAGATATGCGAGATACTCGATGCGCAGATAGTCGACATGTCCAAGAATCTCATGATGATCCAGATATGCGATACTCCCGACAAGACCGCAACGCTGCTTCAGATGCTCAAGGGCGTTGCGATAATCGAAGTTGCACGTACCGGTATACTGGCGCTTCAAAAATGTTCGCTTTCCGATTAAGCTCTCATTGACAACAAAATGCCAAAAAGCTACAATGGTGGGCGTGGCAAAATGTAAGGAGTAATCAGGATATGATCAAAGTCATTCAGCTTATTGTCGACAATACATCCGGTGTTCTCTCAAGAATATCCGGACTGTTTTCAAGACGCGGCTACAATATCGAGAGTATAACGGCCGGTATAACCGCGGATCCGAGATATACAAGGATAACCATAGTTGCGAGCGGTGATGCCGATATTCTCGAGCAGATCGAGAAACAGGTCGGAAAGCTCATCGATGTTCGTGACATCAGGGTTCTCGAGCCTTCCGAGTCGGTGTACAGGGAACTGGTGCTCATCAAGGTCAAGGTCGGCGAGGAGAAACGTCAGGCACTTGTGACCGTATGCGGAGTGTTCAGATCAAACATAATCGATATCACAAAAGATTCGATGATCATTGAACTTACGGGAAATCAGTCAAAGGTTAACGCGTTCATAGAGATGCTCAGCGATTATGAGATACTTGAGATCGCAAGGACCGGTATCGCCGGATTGAGGCGCGGAAGTGACGGTGTTGTCACGTTTGACGACTGTAATGTTTAGAATACATCAATATACCAGGAGGACATGTAATGCAAAGGATTTTTTATCAGGAAGACTGTAATCTGTCAATGCTCGAGGGAAAGACTATCGCCGTTATAGGATACGGCAGTCAGGGGCACGCACACGCTCTTAATGCCAAAGAGAGCGGATGCAATGTCATCATTGGCCTGTATGAAGGTTCAAAGAGCTGGAAGAGAGCCGAGGAGCAGGGCTTTCAGGTTTATACCGCAGCTGAGGCTGCCAAGAAGGCCGATATCATCATGATCCTTATCAACGATGAGCTTCAGGCGGATATGTACAAGAAAGACATCGAGCCGAATCTTGAGGCAGGTAACATGCTCATGTTCGCACACGGTTTCAATATCCACTTCGGATGCATCAAGCCTCCCAAGGATATCGATGTTACAATGGTCGCTCCGAAGGGACCGGGACATACGGTAAGAAGCGAATATCAGGCCGGAAAAGGTGTTCCGTGTCTTGTTGCCGTAGAGCAGGATGCGACAGGAAAAGCTCTTGACATGGCACTTGCATATTCACTTGCGATCGGCGGAGCCAGAGCCGGTGTTCTTGAGACAACATTCAGGACTGAGACAGAGACTGACCTCTTCGGTGAGCAGGCAGTCCTTTGCGGCGGCGTTTGTGCGCTTATGCAGGCCGGTTTCGAGACACTTGTCGAGGCAGGTTACGATGAGAGGAACGCATATTTCGAGTGTATCCATGAGATGAAGCTGATCGTTGATCTTATTTATCAGTCGGGATTTGCCGGAATGAGATACTCGATCTCAAATACAGCGGAATACGGCGATTATGTGACAGGGCCCAAGATCATAACAGACGAGACCAGAAAAGCAATGAAGAAGATCCTTTCCGATATCCAGGACGGTACATTTGCCAAGGAATTCCTTCTTGATATGTCACCTGCAGGAAGAAAGGTTCACTTCAATGCGATGAGAAAGCTTGCTGCTGAGCATCCTTCGGAGAAGGTCGGCGAAGAGGTTCGTAAGCTTTATTCCTGGAACAACGAGGACGAAAAACTCATCAACAATTGATGATGTGAATAATAGTAGTAAAAATCACGGGGCTTTCGGAACAATGTTTTCGAAAGCCCTTATTTTACCTTGTGAATCTGAACGTTAGGGATTACAATGAAAATAACGACACTGTTCATTTTGCGGAGGGTATTCTATTGAGGACTATTATCACGGTCGGAAGACAGTTCGGAACAGGCGGACATGAGATAGGAGAGAAGCTTGCAGACAAACTCGGCATCAAGTGCTACGACAAGGAGCTTATAAAGCGCGTCGCCAAGGAATCCGGGCTCTGTGATGAGATACTGGAGATCCATGACGAGAGACCGACGAGCAGTTTTCTCTATAATCTTGTTATGGACACTTATTCGTTCGGTATAACCAATTCAAATTATGTGGATATGCCGCTTTCTCACAAAGTGTTCCTGGCGCAGTTTGATACGATCAAAAAGATCGCAAATGAGGGACCATGCGTTATTGTCGGAAGATGTGCGGACTATGCGCTTGCGGATCTTCCGAATGTTCTCAATCTGTTCATATACGGCAAAATGGACAAACGTATAGCACGGATCATGGACAAATACGGCGTTCCCGAAAAAGAAGCCAGGGATATGGTTATCAAAAAGGACAAACAGCGCGCAAGTTACTATAATTATTATTCCACAAAGAAATGGGGCAAAGCCGAGACATATGATCTTTGTGTCGATTCGACTGTACTCGGACGCGACGGAACGGTTGAACTTCTGTACCAGTTCGTGATGGATTACGAGAATACGCTTAAATAATATGATAAGGGGAACGGTTTAATTGCAGAACAACAAGAAGAACTATAATTTCAGATTTGCCATGAGCGGCCTTCTGATAGTGTGCGGAGGCATTCTTTTCTATTACATATTGTTCCATTTTGATAATCTCAAAGACCGACTGGGATACCTGCTGTCAGTGTTCACGCCGCTTTTTACGGGTATCGCGATCGCATACATACTTAATCCGGTAATGCGATTTATCGAGAAAAGGATCTGTTACCCTTTATGGAATAAGATCAAGAAGCAGAAAGACCATATATATAAGAGAGAAGCACTCGTGATCAGGATTATGGGCGTTATCCTTACTATTGGGGTATTTCTTGCAATGATATATGCGATCATCATGTCGATCGTTCCACAGATAGTCAACAATATCGCGGATCTGATCAATAAGATCCCCAGTTTTGACTATTATGCGCTCCTGAAAGGTGTATTACCCGTGGATACGGGCATCCTGGAAGATATGAGTACCGTTTCCGAGAACCTCATTAACAATTTCGGCTCGGTTCTCAACCAGTTAACGCCTATTCTTGACGGGGTCATGAAGACAACATATACGCTCATTGACTATGCTTCGCCCGTTTTCAAGAGTCTTATGAACTTCCTGATCGGGATAATCTTTTCGATATATCTTCTTTTTGACAAAGAAAGATATGCCGCCCAGTCCAAAAAGCTTGTGTATGCCTGCCTGAAGCGGGAGACCGCCAACAATCTCATAAACAACCTCAGATATTCAGACAGGATATTCGGCGGATTCATCACCGGAAAGGTGATCGATTCGATTATAATAGGTGTTCTGACTTATATAGGAGTTCTGATAATCAAGACCAATGTTCCTGTGCTGATAGCTGTCGTTATCGGTGTTACGAACGTGATCCCTTATTTCGGTCCTTTTATCGGTGCGATACCGTGCGGTCTCATCGTACTGATGGATGATCCGAAGAAATGCCTGATATTCCTTATATTCATATTGTTACTGCAACAGTTCGACGGAAATATCCTCGGTCCGAAGATACTCGGATCCTCAATAGGTCTGAACGGATTCTGGGTAGTGTTCGCGATCACGGTATTCTCGAAACTGTTCGGTGTTGTCGGATTGTTCCTCGGAGTTCCGATATTTGCTGTTGTTTATTCCGCGATACGTACGCTCATAAACAAACGGTTGGAGATCAAACATATGCCCGTGGAAACGGATTATTACGTCAAATCCGATTTTATCGCGGATGAGGACGGTATAAGCAATACGGGGCAGTCATTCAGATTTGCCAAGAGGACTTTTGATAAGGTTACACGTGAGACATACCAGGAGGATCATGATCGCGAATCAACTTTAACGAATAGTTCCGAGAGCGACAAAAAAACAGCCGATCAGGAGGAAAAACAATGAAATTCCTGATACAGGTCGTTAAAAAAGCGTCTGTGGACGTTGATGATAAAACAATAGGCAGGATCGACCGCGGATTTCTGATATTTGTCGGCGTATGCGATTCCGACACAAAGGAAACCGCCGACAAGATGATCCGGAAAACGGTCAACCTCAGGATATTCGAGGACGAGAATGGCAAAACGAACCTCTCGATAGGTGATATCGGAGGTTCGATGCTTGTTATTTCGCAATTCACGCTTTATGCCGACTGCCGTAAAGGAAACAGACCTTCATTTGTCAAAGCAGGTGATCCGGCACACGCGAACAAATTATACGAATACATTCTGTCGGAACTCAAGAACACATACAATATCGACACCAAATGCGGATCATTCGGTGCCGATATGCAGGTAAGCCTCATAAACGACGGCCCGTTCACGGTAATGCTTGATTCTGCGGAACTTTGAGCCTGTTCATGTCGCCTTATAATGTATTCGTTAAAGTTGTCTTTCGCGAACAGATGTCTGTAGCTATCAGAACAAGAACAATTGTAAAAAGAAAAAGTTATCTATACCCATCTCCCCAAAAAACAGGCGAAAATAGTGCGATAACTTTTTCATAAAACAGATACATATAAATTTAGATTAAGTTCAGTGCTTTGCGACGTTTCCTTTTACTTTAATTACTCCGGAGTTCAATGCTTTTCCCATGGCTCAGCTTTTCCGTCCAGTCTTCTGTGCATGTAATCGCGCAGTACGCCGGTGCCGTATTCATCAAGTATTTTGACACCTTCGGCAACGCAATTAAACTGTGCTGCCACTATCCAAGCGACATCCCTGCCGTAAGCTTTCAGTACTGCATCAATCACATCCCACTTCGCATCAATCTCTTCGTGCGTAGCCGGAACGGCGTACCCGGTTCCCATATAATCACTTTTAATAGCGCCCCCGGAAACGTTCTCCAATTCATCCATTGAAAGTTTACTGAAGTCTGTTCTTCCAAGGGTTTCAAACACTTCTTCCTTTGATTTTGCGTTTTTCAGCTTGTCGCTCAGTTCTTTTGTGTATTCCATAATTCTCTCTCCTTGTTCTCCCAATCATTTAGTGCTGATCAATTGTTTTCTCTCTGTCTATGTTTTTGATGAACCTATTATAACATTTTCTATATATTACTTTGCAAGTTCAGGTGACTGTCCAAGTGACTCTGCAAGCCTGCGGGCCTTTCTGTATCCACCGGTAAGTGCGAGGATGATACCTGTCAGATCATCTACTATGCAATACTTATCTTCGGTATCACAAGATCCATTTGGATTAACTGTTACTACGCCACCGTTTACCAGTTCCATTTTCTCAAGTGTTAAAGCTTTCATGATTTTTACCTCCATTTGTTAACCAGATTGTTGTTGCTGTTTTTAACTTACTCGCCCATTATATGAGGCTCTATGTCACAAAAGTGTCACACAATAAGAAAACGCCGTAAATTCAAGGCTTCACGACGTTTTTGCTGTAAATATGAACTATCTGTTAATGGACAGGAAAGTCAAAATTTTTTATCCCTATGCAAAAACGGCTGTTTTATTTCGGCTGAAAGTGGCTGTTTCTCTCCGACGCAAAATGGTTATTTCTTCCCGACCCTAACAATGTCTTGGTAGCGGGAATTTAATTTTGTTTGGTATTCTAAAAGAAGTCACTGTCTGTAAGGTAGAAAGGATTACAGGCATGAAAAATGAAAGAAAAACAAGAAAAAAGCTCGATTTTACCGACAGAATGTACATCGAGATGGGTTTAAGCGGGGGTGATGGGATCCAACAGATCGCAGACAAGCTTAATCGCAATAGGGTATCAATTGCCCGGGAAATACTGAAGAACCGCACTCTCCTACACGGGACATACCCTCTCGGAAACGATTGCCGGCACATCCGTATGTGTTACAGAAAACATAAATGCGATAAAAAGGGCTGTAACGAGCTTTGCTACTTATGCGGAGATGTTGATTGTAAGAGTGTTTGCGAGGATTACACGCCTACATCGTGCAAAAAATGCGATAAACCGCCGTATGTATGCAATTATTGCAATGATAGGAAGGTATGTCAGGATGATAGATACTTCTACAGTGCGAAAAAAGCACAAGCAGCGGCGGAAAAACGACGTTCTGCGAGTCGTAGCGGTATTCGTATCAAGGGCGAGGAGTTTGATGAGCTGAATGCTACCCTTTATGAGTATATCAAAAAGGGGCAGCCCATCTCCCACATCTGTCATACACACGGCGATAAGCTTCATGTAACGGAAAGGACGATCTACAATTACATTGCAAACGGCGATCTTACTATTCGTCCTATTGATCTTCGGCGTATGGCGGGATATCGGGCTCGAAAGAAAAAACGTGGTGTAGACGTCAATGGAGGGACTCCTAAGAGCCAAGTATACAGACTTAATCGGACTTACGCGGATTATCAGGCATTTATGAAGGATAGATCCGATATGATCGTAACGGAAATGGATACTGTAAAAGGTACAAAAGCCAAAGGTAACGTACTTCTTACAATGATCATGCGGAGAAACTCGATCATGCTGCTCTTCCTTATGCCGGATGGAACGCAGGAATCTGTGATTCGATGGATTGATTTCTTAGAAGAAGGCCTCGGTGAAGAGGCCTTCAGCAGACTGTTCGGGGTTTTTCTCACGGATAACGGCTCGGAATTCAAAGATGTGGACGGTATTGAACTTAACAGCGAATTAAGAATGCGTACACATGTCTTCTACTGTGATCCTATGGCTTCGTGGCAGAAGCCTCATATAGAAAAGAATCACGAATATATACGATACGTTATTCCCAAGGGTACAAACCTCAACCAGTTCACTGAAGATGATATCACACTTTTGATGAATCACATAAACAGTACCCGGAGAAGCTCTCTTGGCGGCAAATGCCCTTATGATCTGATCGATTATAAAGATAAGGATATGCTAAAGCTTATGAGACTTATGAATATGGACCAGATCCCGCCGAGGGATGTGTTCCTAAAGCCTGCTTTGCTATCTCATAAGGCCAATTCGTGATGTAAATATCTGATCATTTCTACATTTAAATCCCTATAGACAGTGATTTTTACAACTACAAATTCGTGATACAAAAAAGGGAACAAGAACAAGACTACATTGCGATATGTTCTATCTTCATATAACTCACCTGCATATATTTATTCTCTATATTCAGTACTATGATAAGAATTATATCAGAAAAATCAACTGATAAAAAAAAGGCCCCATTACCTGATGGTATTGGAGCCGTTTTGTTGGTTTTGGTACTTCCAAGTTATATTACACCGATTAATTTCATAGCGGTTTTTCTGGAAATCCTTTTTCCATCCTTATAATATCTGTTGTAGTCATTGAAGCATGTTACGCTGGTAATTCCTGCTCTTGCCCAACCTTCATCTACTTTTTTCGAATTATCGATCCAATGAAACAGCAAATCCGTTAAATCAAATTGTTCATTCATATATCCTTTAAAGTAAAGAGCCTGGCTATCAACAGCAGTTTCATAGACTTCTCCACCTGTTACCATATTCAGTTTGTTTTCCATGAGTTTCTTCATTTTCTTTTCCTCCGTTCTGTGTCCTATCACATACAGTATTTTTCTCTTTCCGGGTAATAATTAATAACCTGTAAGCATATAATAAGCCAGGCTACGTGGTATCTCTTTCCCGTCTTTAAAATACTGATTCGAAGCAAAAGGTTTTGAAACACAGGTAATTCCTAATGCTTTTGCCCAAGCTGCATCTACTTTTGCAGAATCTTTAACCCAGTGAAATATCAGCTCGCCATTACCATATTCTTCGTCCAAAAAACCTTTACGATATAGTCCGGCGCTGTCTTCCATAACATCCTCCATGCTTCCACCTGTTACCATGTTCAGTTCTTTATCTATCATCTTTGTCATTTTTTTGTCCTCCTTCTCCGGGCTACCGGTCCGGTTCCTTTTGTTAATTATGTTATAAGCCTTCGACCGTCACAGGACTGTCACACAAACCCAAAATAAGAGGGATCTCGAAATCCCGCTACTCTCCGATCATATGCCAGGCCATTGCCTGAGTTATCTCCTTACCATCCTTAAAATACTGATTAAACGAAAAAGGTTTTGTTACACTCGTGATCCCCGCTTTTGCCCAGCCCTCATCAACCTTGGCGGAATACGTGAGCCAGTGAAATATAACACCTGCAATGCTATAATCTTCATCAATGTATTTTTTATCATATAAAGCCCAACTGTCATATGCTGTTTCATCAATAGTGCCACCGTTTACCATATTCAGTTCTTTATCCATGATCTTTTTCATCTTTTTTCCCTCCGATCTCCGGGCTGCCGGTCCGGTTCCTTTTGATGATTAAGTTATACCATTCTGACCGTCACAGTACTGTCACACAGAGAAAGCCGCTTATATAGCTTTAAGACATTTTTAAGTGTAAATATGAACAAAATGTTAATGGTTAACAAAATCAGTCATTTTCTTAACGACTGTGATTACTTTTATGCCTCTCAAAATCCTTAAATAGTCCTGTCGCTGATCAACTACAGCATATACCGTAACTCTTTTTTTCGAATCCGTAATGTGGCGTAATGTGGTACAGTTTAAAGGGCCGCATTACTGCGGCCCTTTTATCGTATTCATTTAACATATCTTTACTAATTCATCGTTTGGAATAGGACAAATTACCGCGAATACCGGGAAGCATACCGTCGTTTTTTCGTCACCCGGCCAAACGACTGTTCCTACTCCGGCTTGTGGCTCTCCTAGCCAAAGAACGCTATCACCAATTGAGAACTCGCTGTTTTTCTTTGTTTCCGTCTTAAGTTCTGCTCCACCGTAAATCATTTCCATATCATTACGTGTTACTTCTTTCATCATGATAATCACCTTCTTTCGTCTTCCGCTTTTTGCGGTAACTTTCTTTTGATGATTAAGTTATACCATTCTGACCGTCACAGTACTGTCACACAGAGAAAGCCGCTTATATAGCGGCTTTAAGACATTTTCAAGTGTAAATATGAACAAACCTGCTAATATTTTGCAAGCTCTTTTTTTGATTATTTCATTATCTTTGAACGTCTCTGATATTTGAATATGGCAAATAAGATCAGCAAATACTGATCCTGCATACACAAGTATTTGTTTCACTGTAGCTGTAGATTTCTGATCCTTATTTCACACTCTCGTTCAAAACGCTTGATACCCTTGAGTGATATATTCTTAGGAACTTGTTATAAGCTGCAAACATTGCAACGCGATACTTTTTTCCTTCGGCGCGCTTTGCCAAAAAATAATCGCATACAGGATCTCCGGCATATGTTTTCTGATGCCTATTTATGACATCAATTAATTCAAAGCCTATTCGCCTCATTACTCTGGAGCCTCTTTTTGACATATGTCTTTCCGTTCCTGTAAATCTCCCGGATTGATATGGTGGCGCATCAATTCCTGCATACGCGATCAGAGCCTTGGCGCTGTGAAACCTTCTGGGATCTCCTATCTCTGCAATCAGTCGCGGCCCTATTGATACTCCGACGCCTTTCATCCCCATTACGGTTGCATACTCCGGCATACTCTTGGCTATTTCGTTCATACGGGTTAGAATATCATACAGAGAAGCATCAACTTCTCTAAGTATTTTTACTGCGTCTTGAACTATCAATTTTGTGTTCTCGGACGAAGGAAGCGTTGGGATACTGTCATTGGCGATAGAGTAAAGCTGGCGGGCTTCTTTTTCACTATAGCGGTATCCCTTCTTCTTTGCCCATGATGCATACCTGTCACAGAATCTGTTTTCAGAATACACGGTAATCTTATCCGCATGATAAAAATCATAGACAAAGTCGCTTTTTTTGTCTTTTCCCGTATGTTTATCATAATCGTTCAGAATGCCCCCGATTCCGGGTAGTGTCCTGTCGATGATACTCTCCAGCACAAGACATCTATCCTGTCTGGTCTTCATGGTTTTATAATACTGCATTCCCAAAGCCTTTAATTCAATTCTCTCATTATCATCAGCATGATCCCGTGATGTGCGGAACCAGAAATCTATACCATACTGAGCAATCAAAACTGCATCAATACTGTCGGTCTTTGGATTTCTTATTCCCTGGCAGCGATAACGCTTCATCTCAAGTGGATTTATGATCCGCACATCATAATTCTTTTTCTTCAGAAAGGTTGCTATCGGAAAATGATAATTACCGGTAGCCT